>NZ_JBQSXN010000043.1:0-26213 GCF_052378235.1 Psychrobacter sp. AOP3-A1-26 | reverse complement strand
TCATTCCTAACTAAAATAAGTACAAATATGACAATGCGCTACTGGCGCTACTGGCGCTACTGAGATAAATTTTTCTTGCTTGCTGTGCCTGCGCAGACAGAGGCGGCGCAAAACTTATCTCAGTAGCACTATGCTTGTTTCATAGTAGATAGACTAATTACTGGCACGGCGAAAGCCAAGACTACTGACGGTATATTTGGCTTCTAAGCTTGAGCGAAAACCATAACGCATAAAAGCTGCATAATCACTGGGATCAACCGCACCTGCTGCGCCCGAGCCACAAAACATCTGTTGGTTTAGGTTGCTGTCAGCGCGTGATTCGCCAGTGACTAAGCTATTGTTAAAGTTCTCTGTCCACTCCCATATCAAACCGTGCAAGTCCTTGACGCCCCAATAGTTAGCAGGGGTTTGTCCGACATCAGCAAGTTGGTCTTTATTACCAGCAGACTTACCATACCAGTCCAATATGCGTTGGTTATAGCCTTCTTCTAGGCTGCCGTTTTTATTGGTGGTAGACGCTTGCGCCACGTATTCCCACTGCTCAACCGTTGGCAGGCGCTTGTTTTGAGCGCGGCAATACTGATTGGCGGCATACCATGAAACATTGACCACAGGTTTACGGAAATCTACTTTTTTAGGCACAGAGATGTTTTTAGTATTAATCCAATGCCTTAGATAACCAGCGTCAGCAAAAATAGGAGCAATTGCCCGTTGCCTAAACTTTGGATTTTCTTTTAAAAATTGATAATACTGGATATTAGTAACTGGTAGCTCATCAATTTTGAATTTATCAACGGCCACTAAAGGTGAGTTTTTGCTCAAGTATAACGGACGATAAGTACCGGGCTGAATGGCAAGCTCTTTTGCTTGCGCTTGCGTACTCATAAACCCAAAGTCCGTTGTTAGTGTTAGCGCACTGATCGCCAATAACAACGCTAAACGGCGAGCAGTCGTGTTCATGATTTGTTGAGTGTTAGTGATGTGAGTAGATAACATGACTAATCTCCTAGTTGTCCTAAAAGGGCAGGGTGTATCATGCCAGTCAAACGGTGCCAGACTCCTACTGAGTTAGACACCATTTTTAGCTGAATGATAAGAAAGTAAGTCGTTTAATAAAAAGGGCAAACTTACTTACGAGCCGCTTTGACATCTGCTGGTGTGATTTCGCCACCTTTGTTATCCCAACTGTTAATGATATAAGTGACGACGTTAGCCACTTTCTCGTCATTTAAGGCCACAGCTGGCATCACACTGTCATACTCTTCACCGTTAACGGTAATTTTGCCAGTCAAGCCATTTAGTATCGCATCGATGGCACGTTTAGGGTCTTTATTGAGATAGTCAGATTTAGCCAATGGTGGGAAGGCTTTTGGTATGCCTGCACCATTCAGTTGGTGACACGCGGCACAGTTGCTGGCATAAATAGACTCACCCATTTTGATTCTTTCTTGTTTATTGGCAGCGGTGACAACTGGTGCCGGTGCATTGGTTTTGCCGAGGCTTTGAGCGGCTGAACCTTCTGGTAAATACACGCTTTCGTTGACTTTTCCAGAGTAGATTTTCGCATCTTCAGGGCCTTCAACATCAATGATACCAAGTGCTCCTTTGTTAAATGCACGGAAAATAGAGTGGTCGACCATCACCAGCTCACCCGGTACATCCACTTTAAACTCAGTAATGGCTGCACCACCTGCAGGAATAAGCGTGGTTTGTACGTTATGATTTTCAACGCTACCCCCTTCTGCATTCACTTTGTCAAAGATCTCACCGATAACGTGGAATGATGATACTAAGTTAGGACCACCATTACCGACAAACAAACGAACGGTTTCACCGACTTTTGCTTTTAGTGAGTTTTCACCCGTTAGCGCGCCTACTGATCCATTAAATAACACGTAGTCTGCTTGTTCTTTCACCGCTTTTTCCATGTCAAAAGGTTGTATACCTTTATCACCATAGTCGCCTTTGGTGTAGAAATCTCCCTGCATGACATAAAACTCACGATCAACTTTTGATAAACCCTCTTCTGGCTCAACCAAAATTAGACCATACATACCGTTAGCGATGTGCATACCGACTGGTGCTACTGCGCAGTGATAAACGTATAAGCCCGGTTTTAAGGCTTTAAAGTTAAATTCTGAGGTATAACCAGGAGAGGTGAAGGAAGAGGCGGCACCGCCCCCGGGCCCTGTTACGGCATGCAAATCAATATTGTGCGGCATTTTAGAGTCAGGATGATTTGATAAATGAAACTCAATTTCATCGCCTTCACGAACTCGCATAAACTGTCCTGGCACCTGACCGCCAAACGTCCAAAAGTTATACTCGACACCATCGGCTAAGCGCATGGTTTTTTCCACAGTTTCCATTTTTACGACTACTTTTGCAGGATAATCGCGGTCAATAGGCGGTGGCACATCAGGAGCGTGAGTCAGAATACCTTCGATAACAGGTAGCTCACCATCTGCCGTGGTTTTCGCTTTAGCATCAGTTTCAGCTTGTGTTTTCTCATCATTGATTGCATCGGTCTGATCAGGATTGGATTTGTCACAACCAACCATGGCAGCTGTGCTTAAAGCTAATAAACAAGCTAAAGCCAGTTTAGAGTAAGTAGGGGATTTGTTTGGTGAGGAGGTTGAGTTAAAAAGGCGCATAGTGCTCTCCATAATTAGAAATAAGTGGCTCAGTTATCAAATGTCGATTTTTGTTGCTGTTCTTATGCTACGCACACAATTGAAGAAAAGCAAAATATGTTCTAAGAAAACAAATTCATAACAGGATTGTTTGAATAACTTGGCTTCCATAACATTCATTCTAAATGAATCTTTAAGAATAGGCTACTGCCCTTAGGAATATTGTTTAACTATTTCTATACTGAGTAGTTACAGATTTATATATGAATTAATACGATTAGCTGAACCGAAAAAGTTGTATAAAAATGTACATCAACATACCCTAAAATCTTCATCACAAAACGCCCCTTATGTGTTAGATAAGGGGCATTTTGTGAGCGCTATTGTCTACGCCAGTAGCACTTGTATCCGTTTTAAAGTGATTCAATTATATAACACAGGTATATAGTTGGTGACTTACCCTAATTAGGCTTTGGCGCATCAGGCTGCATCATAGGATCAGCGTCGGCAAATGCCTTTAAGGTGCGGCAATGCGTATCAACCTCGACAATATTAGGGTAAGGGCTTAAATCCACTTTAAAACGTTGAGCAGAGGAAACCTGCGGAATGAGATAGCAATCTGCAAAAGTAGGGCTGTCACCGTAGCAGAATTTTCCACGGGTTTTGTCTTGAGCCAAACGCTTTTCTAACGCAGTAAATCCTTCACTCATCCAGCGGTTGCACCAATCCATGACTTTTTCTTCATCTACCGAGAGTTCGTTGCGTAGATACTGCAATATACGGCGGTTATTAATTGGGTGAATGTCACAGCCAATCATGGCGCTAATGGCGCGCACCTGCACGCGACCAGCCGCGTCTTTGGGCAATAGAGGGCTTTCAGGGTAGACTTCTTCTAACCACTCTAAAATAGCAGGGCTTTGATATAATAAGAGATCATCTGCTTGTAAGACCGGCACCAATCCTTGAGGGTTGATGGCCTTAAACTCTGTTTCTAGCTGCTCATCTTGTGCTAGATTGACCGTGATATTGTCATAATCCAAGCCTTTTAGGTTCATTGCGATGCGAGTACGGTAAGAAGTGCTGCTGCGAAAGTAACCATAAAGTTTCATCATTATCTATGTCCTTTATTATGTTGTGAGTGAGATAAGGGGTTATACTTGGTACTATGACCTTTACCCTAATCAAGTAAACTATTAATTAAGAAAGCCATTAATTGAGTGAAATATGCCAGCCGCTGAAAATCCTTTAGACAATCCCGCTCCAACGAATAAAACCCAAAATGGCGTACAGTCGCTTGAAGTTGGGCTATCGATATTAGATGTGCTTATCGATCATAACGAGCCTATGATGCTCAAAGATATTGCCCAAGCGATGCAGATGCATCCAGCAAAGTGCCATCGTTATTTGGTCAGCCTTATTCGAAAAGACTATGCGCGCAAGCTTGACGATGGACGCTATGGACTCGGTGACAGGGTTAATGCATTAGGGGCGTTAGGCGCAATGGGGCATACTGGATTTCATCCAAACAATATCTTGGAGCGGCTAACATACATTGCTAATGATATTAAGAACAGTACCAACTGCGCGGTGCAAATCGCCAAATGGTTTAATGAAGGCCCTATTATTATTCAGTCTGTTGAACCGGATAGCGCTATTAGTATTATCACTCGTATCGGCTCACGTATGCCACTGACGACGTCAGCTACAGGACAGTTATTTGCCAGTTATCAGCCTGATGCTACTATTAAGCCATTGGTTATCACTGAATGGCAAACCAGCGAAGAGGCGGTTATAGCAGAGAAATGGCAGCATTTTAGCCAACTTCAAACCAAGATTCGCACCCAAGGTTATGCGACCGTTACTGGTGATATGTTGGTGGGTATTAACGCCATCACTATTCCAGTTATCTTACCGCAGCTTGATAGCTCTGCTGAGATGTTTATCGATGGTCAACCATCTGTCGAAAATCTGCCATTAGAGTATGCGATTACGATCATCGGTACCACAGAGCAGTTACCGATGGGTACAAAAAACAATGTGGTCGAGAGAATAATGGCAATAGCGCAGCGGTATCAAATAGCGTAGCTAAGACAGTCTTAGCTACTTTATAAACAGTAGTCTGAACAATTAAAAATCTGCAAAGTCTCATTCACCGGCAGGCGCGACTTCTCTTGCTTCAGCCAGCTCTTCAGCATGCAAAAACTGCGTATGAGCTGGCGCACGCTTAGTACGCGACCATTCATCGAGCATGTCTTGTTTAATTTCTTCAGTAATCATCGATACTTTTTCTTCTGAAGTAATATCATCATAGGTGAGTTCCATACGATGACCGTTGGGATCGAAGAAGTAGATCGAGTGGAAGATGCCGTGATTGGTAACCCCAATAACATCGATGCCGCCTTCCTCTAAATGCTTTTTAGCAGCAATTAAAGTATCACGATCTTTTACTTTCATCGCTAGATGCTGAACCCAGTCTGGGGTATTTGGATCAAAACCCATTTCAGGCTGATTGGGTACTTCAAAAAACGCCAACACATTGCCATTACCAGCGTCTAAAAATACGTGCATGTAAGGGTCAAAGGCTTTGGTTGAAGGTACATGGTCTTCGGCAAATGCCAAGATAAAGTCCATATTTAGATGTTTTTGATACCATTCGACGGTTTCTTTAGCGTCTTTACAGCGATAGGCTACGTGATGGATTTTTTCAATTTTAAAGCTCATATCAAACTCCTTTTGATAGGGCGGATTGCTAATCAGGCTGTCAGCGAGCTTGGTTGTACATCAGTAACTCTTTGACAGCTTGAATTCATTTTTACGCCTTTTTTATGTGCTAATGCTTTATATATAGTCAGTGAGAAGTAATATCGCTACATCACGTACTGCAGATACCGTTTTTTCTTGCTTGCTGTGCCTACGCAGACAGAGGCTGCAAAAAAACTATACCCGCAGTATCGTAGCGTTTTTAAAGTATTTTAACTATAGTCAGGCTATTCGCCAAAATCAAAGCTAAGCGCAGGCAGTACTTTTCCGCGTACTTCACCGAATCCGACACGGATGCCATCTTTTTCGCTATAGCCTTTCATAATGACCGTATCGCCATCCTCGATGAAGCTGCGCGTTTCACCACCTTTTAGCGTCACTGGTTTGGTAGCGTTCCATGCAATCTCAAGCATTGAGCCATAAGAATCTGGCGTCGAACCTGAAATCGTACCTGAGCCCATCATATCGCCAACTTCTACTTTACAGCCAGTAATGGTGTGGTGGGTCAGCTGCTGTGCCATTGACCAATACATATATTTGAAATTAGTTTCGCAAACGACAGTGGCGTTATCCGCATTTTCAGGCAATAACTCGACTGATAGATTGATGTCGTAGCTGTTGTTGCTGTCTTTTTGATTCAGATAAGCCAGCGGTTTTGGCTCTTGTGTTGGACATGGTGTCTTAAAAGGTGCCAATGCATCCATAGTTACAATCCAAGGCGAGACTTCAGAAGCAAAGGTTTTGGCGTTAAATGGACCTAAAGGCACGTATTCCCATTTTTGAATATCACGGGCTGACCAGTCGTTTAGCAACACCATGCCAAAGATATGCTCAATAGCGTTGTCTACCGCAATCGGCTGACCGATGTTGTTGTTTTTACCGACGACAAAAGCAGTTTCCAGCTCAAAATCTAAACGCTTACAAGGTGAAAAAATAGGACGGTCATCAGCATTGGGTTTTAGCTGACCTGAGGGACGTATCACATCGCTACCACTCACAATAACGGTGCTGGCGCGGCCATTATAACCAACTGGCATTTCGGTCCAGTTCGGAAGTAGCGCGTTGCTTGGGTCACGGAACATAGTGCCGACGTTGGTTGCATGCTCTTTAGAAGAGTAAAAATCGGTAAAACCCGGCACTTGAACGGGCAAATGCATAGTGACGTCAGCTTGCTTAAATAGTGCTTTGCTTTGTAAGTCTTTATTGTCACATAAAGCATTATTAGTATTAGACAGTAAGGTCTGGATGGTTTTTCGTGCTTTAGTCCAATTGTCGCGACCAGAATCAATAAAGGCGTTCAGAGTGGGCTGATTAAAATATGGACCGTTGTCTAAATTCAGCAAACCTTCTGTTTCGAGGACAGCCAAATCCAATACGTGCTCGCCAATGGCAACACCGGCGCGGCGCTTGTTATTACCAGCACCATCTTGAGTCTCACTAAAAATGCCATAAGGTAGGTTGTGAATTGAAAAATCAGAATCGCTGGCGATATCGATAAAAGAGGTGAGGTTGTTGTCAATCGTTGACATAGTTTGCTCCTTGCTAAAGTATATAATAAATTACGCTATGATTAACTGCTTACGTATAATGTAATTTAACAACGTATAGATTGCAAGGGCTTTTATGCAGCGTTTGCTTAAATGATGCTTGATGAGCTCATTGTAGAGAGTTGCGTCTTTGGCTCTAATGCTTCTTAGCAATGTAAATAGAAAAACGCAGAACATAAAAAAAGGCTAAGCAACTGCTCAGCCTTTTTTCATTAAGATATTTTTAGTGAAATAGTCTGTCTTAATCTTTTAAAACGTCTGCCATTGCATTGGCAACATAATCGATATTACTGGTGTTCAATCCCGCCACACACATACGCGAATTAGAGATCATGTAAATACCAAAATCACTCTGTAAACGTGCGACTTGCTCAGGCGTCAATCCTGTGAAGCTAAACATGCCATTTTGATTGGTAATATAATCAAAGTTACGGTTCGGTATTTTGGCTTCTAACACTGATTTGAGCTTAAAGCGCATGGCTTTAATACGATCGCGCATCGCATAAACTTCGCCAATCCATTGCTCATGCAGCGCTTCGTCATTCATGACGATGTCGACTACACGGCCACCATGTGATGGCGGGCTTGAGTAGATACGGCGTACAGTAGCGTTCAGCTGACCGAAGACGCGCTCAGTTTCATCTACTGTTGGACAAACCACTGATAGACCGCCAACACGCTCGCCATATAGCGATAAGTTTTTGGAGAATGAGTTACTGACAAACAGAGGTAAACCCATATCGACGGCTTTACGTATAGCGTAAGCGTCGCTGTCCATATCTTCGCCAAAGCCTTGGTAAGCAATGTCCATAAATGGAATTAACTCACGCGCTTGAATGACATTTAGCACGGTATCCCACTGCTCGCGAGTCAAGTCAACGCCCGTTGGGTTGTGGCAGCAAGGATGTAATAAAACCACATCGTTTTTATTCAACGTCTCAAAAAACGCGATCATTTCATCAAATTTGATGCCACCAGTAGCGGTGTCGTAGTACGGATATTTACCGACTTCGACATCAGAGCCTTCAAAGATAGCAATGTGGTTGCCCCACGTTGGGTCACTGACATAGCATTTAGATTGCGGGAACCATTCATGAATAAATTCAGCACCGACTTTTAACGCACCAGAACCACCAATAGTCGCAATCGTAGCGACTAAGCCATCTTTTAAAATCTGTGCGTCTTTACCAAAAAGTAATGCCTGACAGCCTTTACGGTGTCCTGATAAGCCTGCCATCGGTAGGTATGGACGCGGCGAGATAGGGTCGGCAATACGCTGTTCAGCCGTTTTTACACAGTCGAGTACAGGCATGACGCCATGTTCATCATAATAAATACCAATGCCTAGATTTACTTTATCGGGATTGTTATCCGCCAAAAACTTTTCCATCAATCCTAAAATTGGATCGCCAGCGTAATAATCGATACGTTCAAACATTTTTTTTCCTTACAATGTATATAAGTACAATATATATAAGTACAAAGGGTATGAGTTAAGGCGCTAAAAAGCATAAACCAGTTTACGGATTAACTCAACGTTAGATTCAGTTATCTTGAATAATTAATAAAACTGTTGATGAGAGCCATTGTGCTTCAAGTATTTTTAAGCGTTGATAATGCCACTGAAGGCAGTACTTAAATACGCTGTAAGTCATTAAAATGGCTAGAAAAATAGCTCTGTAAAAAACCTTTAAAGGCAATGGTAGCCGGTGATAATGCACGAGAAGAACGCTGATAGATAAAAAACTGCCGCGTCTTGATAGGTTGCGCCAATGGCCTCATTTGTAAGCCATTGGCGCTTACCCAATCTATCACTTCGGGCATATAAGGCAAACATAATGTGATACCGAAACCTTGGCGAGTCATCTCAAGGGCAGTCGACATAAAGTTCACCTTATAACGCGCCTGCTGAATATGGTTGACGATACTTTCATCCAGCTCAGTGGTTACTTGCTCAAGAAAAGGACCTTGCAGGGTGATGAGTGGAATGTCTAACAGATCTTGCCACGTGATTTCAGTTTTTTGCGCCAGCGTATGGGTGTCAGGCATGACCACACAAAATGGCAGCTGATATAGCAAATCGGCATTGATGTCATTTTCAGTCTCTATCAGCTCAAGCTCGGTTCCGACGCCCAAATCCACCTCAATATCTTGAACATGTCTCAGTAGGTTTTCGGCTGAACAGTCCAATAACGACACGCTAATCTCGGGATGTATTTTGGCAAATTGAGCGATAACCGCTGGCATGGATGAGGCAGCAAACTGCGAAACAGCCAGTCTTACATTGCCTTGCGCTAAACTCGTCAAACTGCTGGCCTCATTTTCAAACAACTGCATCTCATTCAAAATTCGCCGAGCTTGTGGCAGCAAATGATGCCCTACTACCGATAAAGACAGCTGGCGTGTGGTGCGGTCAAACAATACAATTCCAAGGTTAGATTCTAATTCTTTTATCAACCCACTGACGGCAGATTGGGTCAAATGCATCTGATCGCTGGCACGGGTAAAGCTACCGTTGTCAGCGACTTTGATAAATGCGGTCAATTGGCGAATGCTGATATTCATAAGTAAACCTGATAAATAAATCATAAAAAACAATTAGTCTTATAAATAAACCTAATCTAATATAAATGCATCGTCAATAAGAATTATTGATTGAAATCTATTTTTGGCTGATTTTTAGCGTTTTATACCACCAATTGAAATTAAGGATGATGACAATGTCAGAGTTAAAGGCAGATTTATTTGAAAACCCAATGGGGCTAAACGGGTTTGATTTTGTTGAATTCGCTTCACCTCAACCTGATGCGGTTGACGCATTATTTAAGCAGCTTGGCTTTGCCCATGTTGCCAACCATCGCTCAAAGGACGTTGCGCTTTACCGCCAAGGTGATATCAATCTTATCTTAAACCGTGAGCCAAAAAGCCAAGCCAGCTACTTCGTTGAAGAGCATGGTGCTGGTGCTTGCAGTATGGGTTTTCGTGTCCAAGATGCCAAAAAATCTTATGAGCGTGCAATCGAGATGGGCGCTCAGCCCGTAGACGTGCCAACTGGGGTGATGGAGCTTAGATTGCCTGCTATCAAAGGCATTGGTGGTTCATTGATTTATCTTATCGACCGCTATCAAGACGGCGAATCTATCTATGACGTCGACTTTGAGTTTTTTGCCGATGTAGACAGAAACCCTATTGGTCATGGCTTTAAGGTCATCGATCATTTAACCCATAACGTTTACCGTGGTCGCATGGCTTATTGGGCAAACTTTTATGAGCGTATCTTTAACTTCCGCGAAATCCGCTATTTCGATATCAAAGGCGAATACACGGGTCTGACCAGTAAAGCCATGACCGCGCCTGATGGCAAAATCCGTATTCCATTGAACGAAGAATCAAAGCAGGGCGGCGGACAAATCGAAGAGTACTTGATGCATTTCAATGGTGAAGGCATTCAGCACATTGCCTTGGCCTGTGATGATTTGTTTGCCAGTATTGATAAGCTAAAAGCTGCTGGTATTCCGCTAATGACGGCACCAAATGACACTTATTATCAGATGCTAGATGAGCGTCTACCGAATCATGGTGAAAATGTCTCTGAGCTACAGATGCGCGGTATCTTATTAGATGGTACGACTGAGAGCGGTGCACCACGTTTGCTGCTACAGATTTTTTCTGAAACTATTTTGGGTAGCCCCGTATTCTTCGAATTTATCCAACGCAAAGGTGATTACGAAGATGGTTTTGGTGAAGGTAACTTTAAAGCCCTGTTTGAATCTATCGAGCGTGACCAAGTCCGTCGCGGTACAGTTGGTCAGCCAGAGACTGAAACGCCATAGTTTCCAGTCGGGCTTTAAGTCAATAAAAGCGATAAACGGGCAGGGCAAAAGGATTTTGTCTTGCTCCCCTTTACTCTGTGTCTTGCACACTAGGTTATCAGAATAAATGATGGTTATTGAGCCTACTGGTATCAAAGTACGATATTTATTGTAATAAAAGGAAATTAGGCATGGAACGCCGCCAACATATCACTGCTCATAAGACGGTCAGTGTCAGTACGCTGACCTTTGAAGCATCCACTCGTGACGACGCGACTCATAAAAAGCAACCTTATGTGTCGCGTCAGCCAGACAGTCAAGGTTACATTCATTACAGTGACGATGAAAACGCCATGTGGCAAACGCTGCTGGTGCGTCAAGCCACGCAAATACCCAACCGTGCCTGCTCAGCCTATCTAGAGGGTTTAGATAAGCTAAAACTCCCAAAGACACATATACCCCAACTCCATGATATCGATGACGTGCTGCAAGCGACTACCGGCTGGCAGACGACTGCTGTTCCGGCGCTAATCAGTTTTGGTAAGTTTTTTAAACTCTTAGCCAATAAATCCTTTCCAGTAGCTACCTTTATCCGTCGCTTTGAGGATATGGATTATATTGAAGAACCTGATGTTTTTCATGAAATCGTCGGACATTGTCCGCTGCTCACCCATCCTGCGTTTGCCGCTTTCAATGAGACGTATGGCAAGCTCGGAATCAATGCCAGTAAAGAAGAAAGATGGTTTTTGGCACGACTTTACTGGTTTACCATCGAGTTTGGTTTGGTTGGTAGTCGCCCTGAAAATCGTCGTATCTATGGCGGCGGTATCTTAAGCTCACCGTCTGAAACGGTTTATGCGCTCAGTGATAGTTCTGTGCATCAACCCCAATCTCAATCAAAACAACCAGAGTATAGAGCATTTGATTTGCTCGACGTGTTACGTACGCCTTATCGTATCGATCATATCCAGCCTATTTACTATGTTATTGATGATTTAGATACGTTATTTGACATCGTTGATAGCGACATTATGGGAATGGTCAAACAAGCCATGTCATTAGGTTTATTTGAGCCAACTTACGCTATCGAAAATACCTAATAAAAAATGAATATATATAGTTGATTGATTTTAAAATCGATAGTGCTACAGGAGTAAGTTTTTTCAGCCTCTGTCACGCTTGCAAACAGCAAGCAAGAAAAACTTATAACAGCAGCATCTGGCTATTCACTTTATTACAATCGTATCGCTTTTATTTAGAACGGCCTATAACTTGTTTTAAAAGTAGTAAAAAAGCATCAACACGGACGTATAATCACTAAAATTAATAGTTAAAAAAGGACATCATAATGACCACATTATCACAAGCCAGCTGTGAAGCCTGCCGTATTGGCGCTCCGACCGTCGATGAGAGTGAAGCACGCGAGCTATTAAAACAAATTCCTGATTGGTCGCTTATCGAAGTCGATGGCATCAATCAATTACAACGTCGGTATAAATTTAAAAACTTCGTTAAAGCGATGGCATTTGCCAATGAACTTGCCGAAATTGCCGAAGCAGAAGGGCATCATCCTGGGATGTTGGTTGAGTGGGGAAAGGTTACCGTCACTTGGTGGTCACATAGCATCAAAGGTCTGCATCGTAATGACTTTGTCATGGCAGCTAAAACTGATAGCCTAATGGGTAAATAATGAGAGTAGCAATCATTATCGTAACTCATTAAACTGTCCACCCTCAACGCCAACCCTAACGCCAGAATTTACTGGTACGCCAAGGATGTGTTATGCCGCCACATGTACTTACCGAGCTATCTCCTAAGATAGCTTTTATCATTGCTAGCGTTGTCATCGCGATTATGGGTGTCACCATGATCGGCTTTGGCTGGGTTCCGCACCTATCGTTAATGCTTGCTATTGCCGTTTTGCTGGCCCTAGGTATGTTTAAGGGTTTAAGCTTTGAGAAGATGCAAGAGCAGATGTCTTCAGGCGTCGTTAGCGGTATTGGTGCCATTTATTTATTATTTTTTATTGGATTGCTAGTTGCTGCTCTCATGATGTCGGGCGCTATTCCCACCATTATGTACTATGGTTTTGACCTCATCTCACCGCAGTATTATTATATTTCCGCCTTTGTATTGACCTCTATTATCGGTATTGCTTTGGGCAGTAGTTTGACCACGGCAGCGACGATAGGCGTGGCCTTTATTGGGATGAGCAATGCCTTTGATGCCAATGTCGCTATCGCTGCAGGTGCCATCGTCTCGGGTGCGTTCTTTGCAGATAAAATGTCTCCTTTATCAGACACTTGTACGCTGGCTTCTTCTGTCGTGGGCATTGATTTGTTTGAGCATATTCGTAATATGATGTATACCACGGTACCGGCGTGGCTCATTACAGCAGGATTGTTTTGGTTCTTTTCGGGGCAGACAGGTAGCGGCAATTTAGATCAAATTACTATGTTGCAATCACAATTGGTTGATAGCGGCTTAGTCCATGGTTATTCAGTACTACCATTTATCGTGCTAATCGTCTTAGCGGTTTGTCGAGTGAATGCCATCTACACTATCATTTACACCATTGCTAGCGCGTTACTCATTACCTATTTGCACAGTACGCCCAGTATTGGGCAGCTGGGTAATTACATGTTTGGTGGTTATACACCTGCTGACAACTTGGAGCTGGGCGAAGTAGGCGGCATGATCTCACGCGGTGGTATGCAGAGCATGTTCTTTACGCAGACCATTGTGATATTGGCATTAAGCTTAGGTGGCTTGCTACGCGCATTGGGTATCTTGCCAGCGTTATTGTTAGGTATCAGAGATATGCTAACCAGTTCAGGTCGCGCGATTTTTGCCGCCGCTATGGCAGCATTGAGTATCAACGTGCTTATAGGTGAGCAGTATTTGAGTATTCTATTATCAGGGACGGCTTTTCGCCAGACGTTTGAGCGCTTGAACTTACATCCCAAAAACTTATCGCGCACTATTGAGGATGCGGGTACGGTTATCAATCCACTCGTGCCATGGAGTGTGTGTGGTGTGTTCATCAGCCAAGCGTTAGAAGTACCTGTACTTGATTATCTGCCTTATGCATTCTTCTGTTATTTATCGCTATTACTAACGATATTGTTTGGCTTCACAGGAATAACCATCACTCGCAAGGATGGCACTAACGTTCGTAAGCACCAAAAAGCACAAGCTGTCAATTAACAAGCTAAATAGAAAAATAGCATTCATCACGAAGTATAAAACAACCCCCGTAAGTGAATAACTTATGGGGGTTGTTTAGTATGAAAAATAGAGGTTTTTAAACTGTTTACTGCACTTTTTTATGTAAGCTCTTTTTTATGTAAGCTCTTTTTTAAAAAGTGATCAAAAATAAACGGCCCAAATGGTAAAAACGAGCCGAGTACACCCGCAGGCATCGCCCAAATTGGGGTTTTAACCTTGTTGACGACGATCATGAGTATTAGGATATAGGCGATGAATAAGCCACCGTGAGCCATACCGAGGTATTTCACCGCTTCGGGGATACCCATCATATACTTTAGCGGCATGGCAACGCCTAGCAATAATAAAAAAGAAGTGCCTTCTAGGTAACCTATGATGGTTAGATTTTTCAATGCAGATTTTTGATTTTTTCTCATGCCAGATGCGGGTTCGGTAGTTGTCTGAGCCTTCGACACATGGTGTTCCTTTTGATATGATCGTTTAGATTGAGGGCATGCCTTGATACCGCTATGATACTGGCTTTGCTCGATGCTTTGAAGCATTAGTTTTTGCCAACCTTTAATAGAGATCAGTAGAAAACCAAACAACCACTAGGACGAATCTGATAAAAAGTATCCTAGAGTCTGTGACTATGAGCCTATTGATCTCGCTTTGACTGCGAAAAATATCTATGACTGTTTCACTTCCTTACTTATATTCTTTTCGTCGCTGTCCCTATGCCATGCGCGCGCGGCTTGGTCTTTTGTTTGCTGGATTGCAAGTAGAGCTGCGAGAGATAGTCCTTAAAAACAAACCAGCCCAAATGCTGGCCATTAGTCCGAAAGGCACCGTACCTGTATTACAGCGTATTGATGGGACTGTGATTGAAGAGAGTCGAGAGATAATGCTGTGGGCGCTTGAACAGCAAGATCCGCAAGGGCTGTTAGACTCAGAGACTTTACCTCAGGCAAACGCTTTAATCGAGAAAAACGACAACGAGTTTAAATATTGGCTGGATCGTTATAAATATGCCGACCGCCATCTTGAAATGACCCAGACAGAATATCGACAACAGGGTGAAGAGTTTTTACAGGTTTTAGAAGCGTTGCTCACTAAAAATGCTTATCTACTGGGAGACAGTGTAAGCATTGCCGATATTGGCATTATGCCTTTTGTTCGCCAATTTGCCCATGTGGATCGTGAGGTATTTTACAGTTTACCATATCCAAAACTACAATCATGGCTACAAAATTGGCTTGAGCATCCCATCTTTTTGCAGGCTATGACTAAGTTTCAGCCATGGCAAGAAGAAGATGACGTGGTGGTTTTTCCTGCGTCTTTTATACCGTTATGTTAAAAGGGCTAAATGGCTATTGTGTACACTTGTACTCTTAGGTTAAGATGCACGCATAATATGTGGCCAATTAAATATGCGTGAGTCATCTACAAGGGAATGCTGAAAATGTCAGAAAGTGCAATTAAAAATAGCGAATTGGAACAGTTGGGTATCGTTTTAGAAGAGCAGGTTTTAGAGATTGGTGTTCAAAATGAGTATGCGGACAAGATAGCTGCTGAATATGTAGAGAAGCTCGCAAGCGCAAAAGGGGATAAAAATAGCGTCTTATATAAATCCTCTAAAGTGAAGGAACGTTATAAACAGTCAGACTTGCATCAGTCTATCAACCGTATTATTAATAAAATTGAGCCTTTGCGAGTCGCCATTATACGTGAGCACTTAGCATTGAAGCAGGCAGTCGCTGAAGGCAATAAGCAGGCAGCAGATGAGAGTATTAAGGCTATCGCTAAAAATAAAATGGAAAAAGGTAAGCTTGAGAAAAACCTTAACGCACTTATGAGTAGTGCAAATAAGCTTAAGCTTGCTAGCTAATAAGACAGCCAACCAGCCAAAACCTTCTACGTTATTTCTGTATAGCATAGAAGGTTTTTATATTTGAGAAACCCCATAACTAAATCACAAGTGATGCATATACCCCTTTTAGCTATCTATATACCACCATGTAAGGATATCAATAGTCATAGTAGCAACGTAACTTAAGTGATCATTTTCTGTTATGAATTCTTTAGCCATAAGCTGAATGGTTTTGTTATAACGCCATTGCATACATTGTGTAGGACACTGCACCTTTAATGTCTTTATACCTATTTTAGTAATGACAGTTTTTAGTAATGACAATAGGGATCATCGGGATAGCGAACACTAATATTTGAATGTTCAACAGACCCTGATAACAGCGTCTCTATTAAATATCCTCTTAATAACCAATTTGATAACCAAAGAGAGTGTTTTAGGGTGTGGTTTTTTACAATTATTAGGAAGTATCATGCGCACTATGAAGGATCGGATTCGCCATACTTTAGCCTTTCAAATAATAGGTTTATTAACTTTTGCCCCTTTAGCAAGTTGGGTGTTTGGATTTGAGATGCAATTGATGGGCACTATCGCCGTGGTAGGCTCTGTCACTGCGACCATTTGGAACTATATTTATAATTTGTTGTTTGATCATGGCTTATTGAAACTACGTGGAGACAGCCATAAAACAATCTCGCTACGAGTATTACATGCGTTGTTGTTCGAAGCAGGACTGCTATGCTTACTGTTACCATTTATTGCTTGGTACTTGCATATGAGCCTTTGGGAAGCTTTTAAAATGGACATTACTATGGCTACTTTTTATCTGGTATATGCTTTTATCTATAACTTGATTTATGACAAAATTTATCCTATACCGCCAGCAGTTAAATCTTTGGCTTAAAAAAACCACTTGTTATAGGCAATTCTAAATAAAATCGATACGATTG
This sequence comes from Psychrobacter sp. AOP3-A1-26, assembly GCF_052378235.1. Lineage (NCBI taxonomy): Bacteria > Pseudomonadati > Pseudomonadota > Gammaproteobacteria > Moraxellales > Moraxellaceae > Psychrobacter > Psychrobacter sp. AOP3-A1-26. Next base: position 9,434 of record NZ_JBQSXN010000043.1, on the reverse strand, counting down.
TCAGAAAGCTCAGAAGTAAATAGTCACGTGCTATTATAAACTTTTCTTGCTTGCTGCTCGCAAGCGTGACAGAGGCTGCAAAAAATTTACTTCAGCAGCACTGTATCGTTTTTAAAGTGAATCAACTAGACCTCTTCCTTTTCAGTGACGTTAAGTTCCTGATTTGGGCGCTTATTCCCTTCTAAAATAGCCATCCTCTCAAATATCCCCACTATTTTTTGAATCTGTTGAACATTCAAGTATTGGGACCGCTGATATAACTACTTATGACAAGAGTTATCGGCAAGGCTGTTTAATATTCCACATGACTCGGCTGAGGCCTCGTTTATACATTTCTGCCGTAAAGCTATTAAATGTTGCTTTAACTGTGTCAACTCCTTCATCCGTATTTCCACAGCGTGAATATGCTCATCCAACAAGTTATTGACATCACCACACTCTCTGTCAGGCTCATCCCAATACTGTAGTAAGGTTCGAACTTCATCCAACGTCATGTCCAATGTACGGCAGTGTAGGATGAATTGTAGTCGTGCCATATGCGTTTCGCTATATAAACGATAATTGCCTGCGCTGCGTGAAGGCGCTGGTAACAACTGCTCTTTTTCATAATAGCGAATGGTTTCTACTGTGGCGCCTGTGCGTTTAGCAAGCTCACCAATTTTGATTGGCATAACAATCTCTAGAATCTAAAACATTAGAGTAACTATAATGTTTGATATCGGATAAATCAAATTTATAGGCTTGAATATAAAGGACATTGAACAGATATTGCATTCTAAAGTAAATTCACTATATCGATAAAAATCGACCATCACATTAATATATTTGATGTGCTATTCTTTTATATCCATTATGGTGATGACCGATGTCAGGATGCTTGTTAGAACAGCACCAAAACTTTTAGTCATTGTTATGGCTTATTGTCTTCAAGGAGTAATTCTATGAAACCTATTGACAATGAAAAACCTATCGAAGGCGGCAAGTACGATAAAGTACCTGAGCATTACAACGGTACAGTCTTTATTTGCCCCATGCATCCTGAAGTCAGAGATATCGAAGCGAGTGATTGTCCAATATGTGGGATGTTTCTTAAACCTGAAGATGAGGTTGCTGACTCAAGCGATAATGAAGACAAACAAGCACAATGTCATAGCACTGATTCAACCAATACCAATAATACTGATGTAAAATCCGTCAAAGGTGGCAAATACGACAAAGTGCCAGATGATTATGAGGGCACAGTCTACACCTGTCCCATGCATCCTGAGGTCAGAGATGTCGAGAATAGTGGCTGTCCAATATGCGGTATGGCGTTAGAGCCCGAAACGCTCACTGTCGGTGAAGAAGATACCTCAGAGCTTGACGATATGACCCGTCGTTTTTGGATCTGTACCGTACTCACTATCCCGCTTTTCTTGTACGCCATGAGCGATATGGTCGGGATAAATTTAGATAGCATTGGTCAATTTGCTATCTCTTCACAAGTCGCGCAGTGGATACAATTAGCCTTAGCAACCCCCGTTGTCGTTTGGGGTGCAGCGCCGTTCTTTGTTCGCGGTTGGCAATCGATAAAAAGCCGCAATCTAAATATGTTTACCTTAATCTCTCTGGGCGTAGGTGCCGCGTTCGGTTTCAGTCTAGTGGCCACTTTCTTCCCAGCTATCTTTCCAGACAGCTTTAGAGACTCGGCGGGTCAAGTCGGTGTTTATTACGAAGCGGCCGCTGTTATTACTACCTTAGTCCTATTGGGCCAAGTTTTAGAATTAAAGGCCAGAAGTCAAACCTCAGGCGCGATTCGAGCGTTACTTGAGCTAGCCCCACCGACAGCAAGACGAGTGGATGAAAGTGGCGCTGAGGTAGAGGTTTCTTTAGAAGAAGTCGTCAGTGGCGATAAGCTGCGCGTCAAACCAGGTGAAAAACTACCCGTAGATGGTACGGTCATTGAGGGCAATAGTAATGTTGATGAGTCGATGGTCACTGGTGAGCCGCTTGCTGTCGCTAAAGTGACAGGCGATTCCGTTACTGGAGGCACCGTCAATGGTACTGGCACTTTATTAATCGAAGCGGTCAATGTCGGTGACGATACGGTGTTATCCAAAATCGTGCAAATGGTTGCCGAAGCTCAGCGTAGTCGTGCGCCAATACAAAAAATAGTCGATCAAGTAGCAGGTTGGTTCGTGCCGATTGTACTTATCTGTTCAGTCATCACTTTTATCGTTTGGGCTATGTTTGGGCCTGCACCTGCAATGGCATTCGCGATAGTTAACGCTATTGCAGTACTTATTATTGCTTGCCCTTGTGCGCTCGGATTGGCAACGCCGATGTCTATTATGGTTGGTACCGGTAAAGGCGCACAAAATGGCGTCCTTATCAAAAATGCTGAAGCGCTTGAGAGTATGGAAAAAGTCGATACCATCGTCGTCGATAAAACCGGCACATTGACTGCTGGTAAACCTGAATTAACGGCGATCGATGCACTGGCAGGTCAAGATGAAGATGAGTTTTTAGCTTTAGTAGCCGCTGTAGAAAGCGCTAGCGAGCATCCTTTAGCAGAAGCTATCGTTCGAGCCGCTGAGGACAAAGCGCTTAGTATTCCCAAAGCTACTGATTTTAATTCAACGACGGGCGAGGGCGTACAAGCTACAGTTAATGGCAAGCAAATCGCTATCGGTAACTCAAAGTTGATGCAAAGCCTAAATAGTTTTGATAGTGAATTATCCAGTAAAGCCGACGTGCGTCGAAAAGACGGCGAAACAGTCATGTTCGTCGCAATAGACGGCAAAGCGGCGGGGATAATATCAGTCGCTGATCCCATCAAGCCCAGTACTGCTGACGCTATAAAACTGCTACATGATGCAGGTTTAAAAGTAGTTATGCTAACCGGTGATAATGAGAAAACCGCACAAGCAGTCGCTAATAAATTAGGCATTGACGAAGTACACGCTGACGTCTCACCAGAGGACAAAAACCGTATTGTCAAAGAGATGCAAGATAGCGGTAAGTTGGTGGCTATGGCAGGAGACGGTATCAATGACGCTCCCGCACTAGCACAGGCTAACGTTGGTATCGCTATGGGTACGGGTACCGATGTGGCGATGGAAAGCGCCAGTATTACTTTGGTCAAGGGCGATCTAATGGGCATTGCCAAAGCCTATAAACTTAGCCACGCTACCATGCGTAATATCAGACAAAACTTGTTCTTTGCCTTTATCTATAACGCTATTGGCATACCGATTGCTGCGGGCGTACTGTATCCCACTTTCGGGTTATTACTGAGTCCGATGATAGCCGCAGCTGCGATGAGCTTATCGTCAGTATCGGTGATTGGTAATGCGCTTAGATTGCGTCGGTTAGAGTTATGATGTAATACCATTCACAAAAATTAGAGTAGCAAGGAAAATGTGTGCAAGTGCTACGCACTGTAGCCTAAACGAGTTTGACACGGCTAATCGTTTTTTTGGGTTTGGTGTAAGGCGCACTAAGGCAGTGTGCTTGGTTTATCTCATCAGTACTCGGCTCTCGTAATATAACTATCGGAACTGTCTGTTCTGCTGTCCAACGAATAAGTCCCATATTTGAAAACTGCTCAAGCCATCCCTCCATCGGCCAATGCTGCTATTTCTCATAAAAGCGGTTGGCAGAGGACTTATGGATATTAAAATCCATACCAATTAAATACTTAGGATTCAGTTGTATACTTTGAAATTTGAAGCTACTTTAACAAGAGGTTCACTAAGCTTTTATTATGAGCAATGCCCTCAGTAACTTGTGTACTATTTTAAGATACGGATCCTTCAGGCTTAGACATCGAGCGCCACAACATATCAAATAGAGCATCAAAATTTGCATTTAGCGGCGTATCTGCTTGACGAATATTCTGCATAATGCCAAGTCGACTGACGAATCCCATAAACACATCAAATAAAATATGCAGTGGTACTGTATCAACGAGTACCCCTCGCTTTTGGCCATCTTCTAATACACTCAAAAACGCGTTAATAAGCTCTTTATTCTTATAAATAGCAATGTTATGAAAACGCGCTATCGATACTTTAGATAGCACCATCACAGCGTCAGGCTGAGTATCTACAAAATCAAGACATACCCACAATGTCTTGCGTAAGCGATCCTCCACACTGTCAATACCTTGTAGGTGATCCATCATTCTCGCCGCCAACCTTCCCAGCACCAAGTCCATAATAGTGTAGAGCACCGTTTGTTTATCACCAAAATACTTATAGAGCGTTTGCAGCGACACGTTTGCCGCATTTGCAATCTGTATCATAGTGATATCGCTTGCATCATGACCTGCAAATAACTGGCGCACCGCTTTTTCTATTTTGTCTAAAGTAGCAGGTCGCATGTCGGATAAAGGAGCCAAGGATGAGGGTTTACTCTGAGCCTCTTTTTTGGAGGTTGTATTATTGGTTTTACTACTAGTCTTAGCATGAGTCTTGCTAACTCTGTGATTAGAGCCATCATCATTACTAAGTTGTGTTTTCGAGCGAGTGGTTTTCATAGCTTATGGTTCCTTTATAGTATTGGCTTTTAGATGGTTTTAGCGTTTACAGTAAATTGATAAAGACAATATATATTACCATTATAAAATAATCGATTGCACAAGCTGTATATATTTTCTAATATAATAGCTATCTAGATTAGTATTTAATGAGATTATAAGTATTATACTTAAAGGTAATATATATTACCATTTTATTATAAATATAATATAGCTGTTATTTTTTAACTCCATTTATCATCTACAAAAAGGGATTTTTTATGACTGAGACCGCCTACATTTATGAGTCACTTCGCACGCCACGTGGCAAAGGAAAAAAAGATGGCTCGCTTTATCAAGCGACGCCTATCTGGTTAGTTCGTACTTTGTTAAAAGAGATGCAGCAGCGTCATAGCTTAGACACCAGCTTAGTTGATGATGTGGTGCTTGGCTGTGTAACTCCAATTGGCGAACAAGGTTCTGATATTGCTCGCATTGCAGTCATTGATGCAGGCTGGGCACAAAGTGTCGCAGGAGTGACGTTGTCACGTTATTGCGCATCAGGCCTTGAGTCGATCAATCTTGCCGCTGCCAAAGTTATGTCAGGTATGGAGGATATGGTGGTCGCAGGTGGCGTTGAATCGATGAGTCGCGTGCCGATGGGTTCTGATGGTGGGGCGTGGTACATGGATCCACGCGTCAACGAGGCGACACACTTTGTTCCGCAAGGGGTTGGCGCAGATACTATAGCGACGCTGAAAGGCTTTAGTCGTACTGATGTCGACGAATTTGCCACCGAGTCGCACCGCCGTGCCGCTGCGGCGTGGGAACAAGGCTACTATGATAAATCAGTCGTCCCTGTCACTGACATGAATGGCATGCTGTTGTTAGACAAAGATGAAACCATTCGTCCAAACACCGATGTAGCCACTTTAGCTGGGCTTAATCCTTCTTTTGTTATGCCGGGAAAAATGGGTTTTGATAGCGTTATATTAGATAGATACACCACCATTGAACACGTCAACCACGTCCATCACGCGGGTAACTCGTCAGGCATTGTTGATGGCGCTGCGCTCTGTTTAGTCGGTAGCGCTGCTGCTGGCAAAAAGGCCGGTCTAAAACCTCGTGCCAAAATCACCATGGCTTCAGTCATTGGCTCGGAACCTGCCATCATGCTGACGGGTCCAACGCCTGCCTGTCAAAAAGCCCTCGATAAAGCGGGCATGCAAGCCTCGGATATTGACCTTTGGGAGATTAATGAAGCCTTTGCTGCCGTACCACTCAATACTGCCAACGACTTTGGCATCTCACTTGATATTGTCAACGTCAATGGTGGCGCTATCGCGATGGGTCATCCCCTTGGCGCGACAGGCGCGATGCTTATGACGACGGTACTTGACGAATTAGAACGTCGCGACTTGAAAACAGCGATGATCACCTTGTGCGTAGGCGGTGGTATGGGCATTGCGACTATCATTGAGCGCGTCTAGCACTGATAGGTTTTTAATGATTGTCATTAGTTTTTAGTGATTAAAGCGACATACAATAATATAAGAAGGACTTAATATGAGCACAAATAGCGTAGATGCCATCAATGCATTGAACCACTTTTCTGCCGAATCTGATAATGGAATTATCACTGTTATTATCGATCAAGCAGATCGTAAAATGAATGTCATCGGTGATGGTTTTACAGACTCCTTTGCTAAGATGACCGATAGCTTTATCAACGATGCGTCTGCCAAAGGTTTGATTTTAACCTCTGGTAAAGAAACCTTTGTCGTTGGTGCCGATATTGACCAATTGGCTAGTATCCAAACCGCTGAGCAAGCATTTGACTTAGTAGAAGATCTTAAAGGTAGCTTACGTAAACTTGAAATATCAGGAAAACCTGTCGCCGCCGCCATAACTGGAACGGCACTTGGCGGTGGCTTAGAGCTAGCATTGGCTTGTCATTATCGTATAGTGATTGATTCTCCTAAAACCAAGCTGGGTCTACCTGAGGTTAAGTTGGGTCTGTTGCCAGGCGGTGGTGGTACTCAGCGTTTACCGCGCTTGGTTGGTATTCAAGTAGCATTAGAGCTCATGACTCAAGGTAAAGAGCTGCGTCCAGCTGCTGCTAAAGACATGGGTCTGATTGATGCCGTGGCCACTGATCAAGCAGATATGCTAAAGCAGGCCAAAGACTGGATCAAAGCCAATCCTACTGCGCAGCAACCGTGGGATAAAAAAGGCTTTAAGATTCCAGGTGGTGATAGCAAAAACCCTAAAATAGTACCGATATTTTCTATTGCTCCTGCGATGGCCAATCAAAAATCACATGGCAATTATCCGGCCATCACCCACATTATGTCTTGCGTGTTTGAAGGCTGTTTGGTTGATATCGATACCGGTCTTGAGATTGAGTCACGCTACTTTGTCGCCTGTGTGCTCTCAGCTGAATCCAAAAATATGATTAATACCCTTTGGACACAGCTTAATAGCATCAAAAAAGGCCAATCACGACCTGAGGGTTTTGAGCGCTATAAAACTAAAAAGGTCGGTATTCTTGGTGCTGGCATGATGGGGGCAGGTATCGCTTATGTCTCAGCCAAAGCAGGCATGGAAGTGGTTCTTTTAGATACGGCGATCGAAGGTGCTGAAAAAGGCAAAAATTATTCTACTAAGTTGTTAGATAAGGCTATCAGCCGTGGTCGCTCAAACGAGGACAAAAAACAAGCGTTATTAGATAAAATCAAAACGACAGTTTCTTATGATGATCTAGAAGGCTGTGATTTAATTATCGAAGCGGTCTTCGAAGATGTAGATGTTAAAGCAGAATGTACTCGTAAGTCTGAAGCAGTGATACCAGAAACTGCTGTTTATGCCTCAAATACATCGACGCTACCTATTACTGAACTTGCGAAAGCGAGCACACGTCCAAACCAGTTCATTGGCCTGCATTTCTTCTCGCCAGTCGATAAGATGCCGTTGGTTGAGATTATCGTTGGTGAAGATACGGATGATGCAACCTTAGCCAAAGCCTTTGATTATGTCGGTCAAATTGCTAAGACGCCAATCGTCGTTAACGATAGCCGCGGTTTTTACACCTCTCGTGTATTCGGTACTTATGTCTCAGAAGGTATTGCAATGTTAAGTGAAGGCATACATCCGCGCAGCATCGAAGTGGTCGGTATGAAATCTGGCATGCCGGTGCCGCCACTGGCACTGCAAGATGAAGTATCGCTCAGTCTATCCTTACATGTGATGCAACAAGCTAAGCGGGCACTAGAAGCTGAAGGTAAAACGTTCACGCCACACCCTGCAATGCCAGTGGTTGAAAAAATGGTTAATGAGCTTGGCCGTGAAGGGAAGAAGGTCGCTAAAGGCTTCTATGATTACCCTGAAAATGCTGAAAAACGCTTATGGCCTGAGCTCACTGAGCTATATCCAACTAAAGACGAGCAACCATCGCAGCAAGACTTGGTAGACCGTTTATTATACGTTCAAGCTAATGAGACCGCGAAATGCTTCGAGGAAAATGTCGTACGTACCGTGGCGGATGCCAACATCGGCTCTATCTTTGGCTGGGGTTTTGCACCTAACCAAGGCGGTACGTTGCAGTTCATCAACTCAGTAGGTGTCGACAAATTTGTAGAGCATAGCCGCGAGCTTGCTAGCAAGTATGGTGAGCGTTTTGAACCGGCTCAGATTCTTGTGAAAATGGCCAAGAAGGGCGAGGAGTTTATCGATGGTTAATTTAGCTAGTGCTATGGATGCTATGAGCGATTGTTTGGATGGTTTGCGCGTCGTTGATTTGACGCGCAATCTCCCAGGGCCTTTCGCCACGCGACTACTTGCAGATTTAGGTGCGGATATTATTAAGATTGAACCGCTTAATGGCGATCCAGCCCGCGCCTTTGGCGAGCTGTTTACCGCGTTGAATCATGGTAAAGAGACTCAAAAAGTTGATTTCCGTGATCCTGAGGGTATTGATGTTATCAAAGCGCATTTAAAAAGTGCGGATGTAATGCTTGATAGCTTTCGCCCTGAAGTGCTTGAAGGTATGGGACTGGATGCCAAAACCTTGCATGCTCTCAACCCCAAGCTGGTCATGGTTTCAATCACGGGTTATGGCATAACTGATGGAGTGTCTGATGGCAGTGACGACTCTCAAACCAAGCCGAATATTAAACATAATTGGGCTAACAAAGCTGGTCATGACATCAACTTTATGGCGATGAGCGGCGTGCTTGACCAGCTCAAGACTGCCGCTGGCGAACAGGCCATGCCTAATATCCAGTTTGCAGACTTGGCAGGCGGTAGTGACACGGCAGTGATTGCCCTTTTGGCTGCCGTGTTTTCAGCACAGCGTACTGGCAAAGGTCGTCACGTAGCGGTCAGTATGACGCACAGCTTATATCAGCATATGGTCATGCCTAAAGCGACTGGGAAGCTGGTAAAAAGCTTCACTGGTAAAAATCCAAAGCCGCAACATGATTTTTTAGGAGGCTTACTGCCTTGTTATCGTTTATACAAAACAGCCGACGAGCGTTATATGGCAGTAGGTTCGCTAGAATTGAAGTTTTGGCAAGGTTTATGTGACGTTTTAGAATTGCCTGAGCTCAAGACCAAGCACTGGCAAATGGGTGTCATGCCAAATACCAAAGACAGTCAAAAGGCGGCTAAAGTGGTCGCTGATACCTTTGCCAGCCAGCCGCTTGCTTACTGGCAGCAGATTTTTGAGTCAGCAGATGTTTGCGTTACTCCGGTGTTGACGTTGGAGGAAGCTCGCGTGCATCCTTTATTTGCCCATCAAGATGAACATAGTGCGACACCAGGTTGGCAGTAAAGCATAGTCAGTCCTATATAAATCAGATACGGTGTCAGGCTCGCTTAGTCTACTATTTATAGTACTTTTACTCGCCTTCCTTGTATCCAAATTATATTGAACTGA
>NZ_JBQSXN010000042.1:0-26571 GCF_052378235.1 Psychrobacter sp. AOP3-A1-26 | reverse complement strand
TAAATAGGACAACGACTGTGCCAAAGAATCATGCAGTTCTCGAGCGATGGTCGAACGCTCTTCGAATAGGATAAGTTGATGTTCCTGCTGTCTTTGCTTACGTAGTGACAAGGCGGTGCTGACTAAATTGGTTAGCGCAACGATTAATTCATCATTTTGGGTATCTAACTCAACACTGGTAAACGGAAAAATGCTGTCTGTTCCCGTTTCTATGGTCTTGATACGCTGTGATGGCGCCACACCATCACCAGTATCATTATGGACGTTACTAGTGGCAAAAGACTGATTCATCACTAGCGTCGACTTTGGTCTGACACGTAATTCACCAAACTCTTCTTGTTGATGAGTAATTGGATAAGACTTTGTGAACTCACCATTTTTGGTGGCGCAGCTATCACAATTGAGCTTTTTGCACAGCTCTTTCATTCTTTCACCATGCAGAACGATGGCGTTTTTATTGGTAATATATTTATTCTGTATGCACAGCGTAAACTCTAAGTGTGGCAAGGTTTTGCTGAAATCTGCTACCAGCTTATCTAGCTGATATAAGCTGACTTTATTGGTGGTAATGGTTTTGGAAAAATCATAAAACAACGACAGCACATGATTGGCTTTTACCAAATGTTGGGTCTTTATCTGCACCTCACTCTCAAGCGAGCGCTGATAGGTCTCAATCGTACTTGCCATGTCGTTAAAAGAATTGCCGAGCACCTCAAACTCTCTATAGCCCGTTATAGATACTCGGGTATGGTATTTGCCTCTTTTAAATTGATTATTGGCTTTAATCAGCTGCTGGATAGGAGTTAGCACCGCTTGATGCAATCTTTGCATACCAATCAACATCACAATGAGGGTAAGTATCAATGAGAGTATTTGTAGGTTTTGCTGCCATATTTGACGCTGCTCGTTTCTATACTGTAGCTCGCCTACAAAGCGATCTACGTCTTTAATATACTTGTCTGAAACGCGATAAAACATCTGCTTATCTTGTGCCAACAATGCAGGTTTTAAATCCTGAGACCATTGGGACTGAACCTGTTTTAGCTGGTTGTTGATGCGGGTATGCCTGTTGGCACTCGTCAGTTGATACTGCTGTAACTCTTCAAGTCGTTCTTCCATGTCTTCGACAAGAAGCCCAACCTTTTCAGGCTTGGACTTATTAGAAAAGTCCAGTTTGTCCTGTTTTTGAAGCGGCTTACCATCTGTATTGTTTACGCTATCTTGGTAAATGTTTAACACTGAGCTCGCGGGATGGTCATCAGAAAAGTCAGTCGCTAACTGAAAATTGATACGGTAGGCTGCCATCCGTATCGAGCCTGCGGTATTAATCGCCTCAGCATCTGAGCGTGCTACCCAAGCCAATGCCCCACTTCCTATCGCTGACATAAAGCATAAGATAGCGATGGTAATAATAGCGATCCAAGCGTGCAGGGACAAAGATTGTTTTCGTAGATTAGACATAACTAATAGCGCTCACCCATCAAAAATCAGTTTCTAAAAACATCTGCTCATAACTTTCAAGACCGTAACTTTCAAGACCGTTGTTTTAACTATAGGGTTTGGAAAATAAAGAAGCTTAAATACAAATACCTCATTTGTAAACCCGCCTGCAACCTACCCCCTTCAGTCATCAGTATACCACTATGTATGAATACTCATATTCATGATAACGCAGTACCGTGAGTTATCATTTTTTGATAGATCAAGTGATTCATAGCGCTGACTAGCAGGCACAGTAGCCCTTTTTTATTAATATTAATATGAGTGGGCTTTACGGTATACCGCGAGTTTAAACGGCGGCTTAATCATAAGAAAACACTGATCATAACTAAGCGTAGCCGATACTAAGTGAGGAATAACATGGGCAGTCGTTACAACTTCAAAGGTGGTAAGCTCATCACTGACTGGCGTCCTGAAGTAGAAGAGTTTTGGGAAGGCGGCGGCAAAAAAGTCGCTCGTCGAAATTTATGGATATCGATACCATCATTGCTATTAGCGTTCGCGGTATGGATGGTATGGAGCGCGGTCATCGTACGCTTACCAGAAATTGGTTTTGCTTTTGATGCCGGCCAGCTGTTTTGGCTCGCGGCATTGCCAGGGCTATCAGGGGCGACGCTACGGATTTTCTATTCTTTTATGGTGCCTATTTTTGGTGGCCGACGTTGGACAGCGATATCCACATTATCTCTATTAATCCCAGCATTATGGATGGGATTTGCCGTTCAAAACCCTGATACACCATTTATAATATTTGCTATTATCGCCCTACTTTGTGGCTTCGGTGGAGGTAACTTTGCCTCATCGATGTCCAATATTTCATTCTTTTATCCAAAGGCTGAACAAGGCACGGCGCTGGGGCTAAACGCAGGTCTTGGTAATCTTGGCGTATCTGTGATGCAGTTCGTGGTACCGATGATTATCTTGGTTGCCGCGTTTGGTAGCTTGGGCGGTGATGCACAAATATCTGACAGCGGTAGATTGTTTTATCTACAAAACGCCGGCTTTATTTGGGTGCCTTTTATCCTGCTCTTCTCAGCATTGGCGTGGTTTGGCATGAATGACATCGCCACTGCTAAAGCCTCATTTAAAGACCAATCGATTATCTTTAAACGCAAACACAACTGGATCATGTGTATTCTTTATATGGCGACGTTTGGCTCGTTTATTGGCTTTTCAGCAGCGTTCCCGATGTTGATTAAAAACTCATTTCCTGCCATTGATGCACTCAAAGTTGCATTCTTAGGTCCTCTCGTCGGTGCTTTATTCCGCCCATTAGGTGGCTGGATATCTGACAAAACCAGCGGCGCAAAAGTTACCTTTTGGAACTATGTAGTAATGGTATTAGCAGTATTGGCAGTGATGTACTTCTTACCAAGTGAAACCCATGAGGGCAGCTTCGTCGGCTACTTTATCTCCTTTATGGTGTTATTCATCACCACCGGTATCGGTAACGGCTCTACTTTCACCATGATACCAGTCATTTTTAGAACCTTTCACGATCGCCGTCAGCCTCAAAAAGCAGGGACAGAAGAACTATTCGTCGAGATTCGCAAAGAGTCCGCAGCTGTGGTTGGCTTTACCTCAGCGGTCGCCGCATACGGCGCGTTCTTTATCCCCAAAATGTTTGGTTCAGGGTTGGGCGTTGATGGTACGTTTATTGCGCTCATCATCTTTTATATCCTCTGTATCGTTTTGACTTGGTGGTATTACAGCCGTGCTAATGCTGAAATTCCTTGCTAAGGGCAATCTATTAAAACGGGCTTTTAAGCACCATTCTTAAACCAAAACGTCTCTCTTTATAGTGCTACTTACCAGCGTAAGTAGCACTTTTTTTATTCAAGTTTCTGTTTGCTGTTTTTTAGTTTATCGATGCAGGCTATTTAACTTTTCTTAATGGTGTTTTTAACGATATTTTATTTTTGATAGCTACTACTAAGGTGGTAGTGCCCTGCTCATGTTAGCTAATAGTAAGACCGCCGTGGGGTAATTAAAATGACACCATCGAAAAATATTTACAGCTTGGGCAAAGGGTTATTTGTACCGCGCCACTCAGCTTTAGATACACCTTAGGCAATAATACAGAGGATAGCGAAATGAGCCATTTACTCGACCAATTCCGTTTTTTTAAACGTAAACAGGACGAATTCTCCGATGGGCATGGCGAGACACGCGATGAGTCTCGTGATTGGGAAAATGTGTATCGTAGCCGTTGGCAATATGACAAAGTCGTGCGCTCAACGCATGGTGTCAACTGTACTGGCTCTTGCTCATGGAAAATCTACGTCAAAAACGGCTTGGTCACGTGGGAGACGCAGCAAACTGACTACCCTGAAACCCGCCCCGACCTACCAAACCACGAACCGCGCGGCTGTCCTCGTGGCGCAAGCTATAGTTGGTACATGTACTCTGCCAACCGTGTGAAATATCCTAAGGTGCGTAAGCCACTTTTAAAGTTATGGCGTGAGGCCAAGGCTCAGTACCCTGACCCAGTCGATGCTTGGGGCAGTATCGTCCAAGACCCTGTTAAAGCTGAACAGTATAAATCTAAACGAGGCTTGGGTGGTTTTATTCGTTCGACGTGGGCTGAGGTCAATGAAATCATCGCTGCCAGTAACGTCTATACCGCCAAAACCTTTGGTCCTGACCGTATCGTTGGTTTTTCACCGATTCCTGCGATGTCGATGGTTAGTTACGCTGCTGGTAGTCGTTATTTATCGTTAATTGGCGGTGTTTGCTTATCGTTTTATGATTGGTATTGTGACTTACCGCCTGCTTCGCCAATGGTTTGGGGCGAACAAACCGACGTGCCTGAATCAGCCGATTGGTACAACTCTGATTATATTATTGCTTGGGGTTCAAACGTTCCACAAACGCGTACACCTGATGCGCATTTCTTTACCGAAGTTCGTTATAAAGGTACTAAGACAGTCTCTATCACCCCTGACTATGCTGAAGTCTCTAAACTAACGGACTTATGGCTGAACCCTAAACAGGGTACCGATGCCGCCGTAGCACAAGCATTCTGCCATGTCATTATCAAAGAGTTTTACCTCAAGCAACCAAGTGATTATTTCTTAGATTATGCCAAGCGCTATACCGACTTACCCGTCTTAGTAATGCTAGAAGGCGAAGAAGGCGCGCGCCATGCGGGTCGATATCTGCGTGCTTCTGATTTAATCGATGACTTGGGTCAAGAAAACAACCCAGAATGGAAAACCATCGGTCTAAATAGTGATGGCGAGCTGGTCTCTCCACTTGGCTCTATCGGTTATCGTTGGGGCGAAAAAGGCAAATGGAATCTGGAACAAAAAAATGGTGCCACTGGCGCCGATATTGACCTGACACTGACTCTAAAAGACAGTAATGAGACTTGCCAAGTCGGTTTTGATTACTTTGGGCATGTGTCGCACCCGCACTTTACCTCGGTGCCGGGTGAAGCCATACAACAGAAGACCGTTCCTTGTAAAACGGTTACGCTTGCCGATGGCACAACCGCTATCGTCGCTACCGTATTTGATTTAACCGTTGCCAATCTTGGCGTAGATAATGGCGTTGGCGGCGAGCATGTCACCGATGATTACAATGACGAGACCGTACCCGGCACCCCTGCATGGCAAGAAGTCATCACTGGTTTGAGCCGTGAGCGCGTCATCCAAGTGGCACGTGAGTTCGCTGAAAACGCCCATAAAACCCATGGCAAATCGATGATTATCATCGGCGCGGGTATGAACCACTGGTATCACCTCGATATGAACTATCGCGGCGTGATTAACATGCTGATGCTGTGTGGCTGTATCGGTAAATCTGGTGGCGGCTGGGCGCATTATGTTGGTCAAGAAAAACTGCGTCCACAAACGGGCTGGTTACCTTTAGCGTTTGCGCTTGATTGGCATCGCCCGCCACGTCATATGGCGGGTACCAGCTTCTTTTATGCTCATAGCTCACAATGGCGTCATGAGACTATTTCTGCCCATGAAATACTCTCGCCACTGGTTGATAAGAAGTTTTTCCCCGAGCATATGCTTGACTATAACATTCAAGCAGAACGTGCAGGCTGGCTGCCTTCTGCGCCTCAGCTCAACCGTAATCCACTGACTATCGCGGCCAAAGCCGCTGATAGTGGCAAAGATGTGGAAGAGTATGTCGTCGACTCTCTTGAAGACGGTAGCTTACGTTTTGCTTGTGAATCCCCTGATAACCCAGCGAACTTCCCACGCAACATGTTTATCTGGCGCTCAAACCTATTGGGCTCATCAGGTAAAGGTCACGAGTACATGCTGCATTACTTCTTGGGCACCAAAAATGGTCTCC
Source organism: Psychrobacter sp. AOP3-A1-26 (assembly GCF_052378235.1). Taxonomy (NCBI): domain Bacteria; kingdom Pseudomonadati; phylum Pseudomonadota; class Gammaproteobacteria; order Moraxellales; family Moraxellaceae; genus Psychrobacter; species Psychrobacter sp. AOP3-A1-26. Next base: position 20,760 of record NZ_JBQSXN010000042.1, on the reverse strand, counting down.
TCAATGAAGAAAACTCAGAAGGTCATTTGCAACCAAAAGAAGTTGATTGGATAGAAAAAGGCGCGACTGGCAAGCTAGATTTGGTTGTCACTTTAGACTTCCGTATGTCTTCTACCTGTTTGTATTCAGATATCGTATTGCCAACAGCAACATGGTACGAAAAAGATGACATGAATACCTCAGACATGCATCCGTTTATTCACCCATTAACAGCCGCTACCGACCCTGCTTGGGAATCTAAATCGGATTGGGAGATATATAAAGGCATTGCCAAGAGCTTCTCAGAAGTATCAAAAGGTCATTTAGGTATTGAAACTGACGTCGTCACCTTACCGATGCAACATGACACCCCCGGTGAGTTGGCGCAACCATTTGGTGGCACTGACTGGAAAACAGCCGGTGAAAAACCAGTCCCGGGCAAAAACTGTCCAATGATTAAAGTGATTGAACGCGATTATGGCAATACTTATGCCAAATTCACCTCGCTTGGCCCTGCCCTAGAAGAACTGGGCAATGGCTCAAAAGGCTTGAATTGGGATATGAAAACAGAGGTCAAACAGCTGGGTGATTTAAACCATAGAGTAACCGAGCCGGGTATCTCTGAAGGTCGTCCTCGTATCTTTACCGCTATCAACGCTTCTGAGATGATTCTAATGCTCGCACCTGAAACCAATGGTCACGTGGCGGTAAAAGGTTGGGCCGCACTATCTGAATTTACTGGTCGCGACCACACCCATCTGGCCAAGTCTAGCGAGCATGAAAAAATCCGCTTCAAAGATATCGTTGCCCAGCCACGCAAAATCATCTCAAGCCCAACGTGGTCTGGTATCGAATCGGACGAAGTGAGCTATAACGCCGGCTATACCAACGTCCATGAGCTGATTCCTTGGCGCACACTGACTGGTCGTCAACAATTCTATCAAGATCACCCTTGGATGCAGGCATTTGGCGAGCAAATGCAGCAGTATCGCCCACCAATCGATACCAAGACCACTGAGCTGCTCAAAGACGCCAAGCCAAATGGTAATAAAGAGATTGTACTAAACTTTTTAACACCGCACCAAAAGTGGGGTATCCACAGTACCTATTCTGAAAACTTGCTCATGCTGACCCTTAGCCGCGGCGGACCTTGTGTTTGGATGTCGGAAGTCGATGCGCAAAAAGCCGGTATCGTCGATAACGACTGGATCGAGCTGTTCAATGCTAACGGAGCGATTACCGCCCGTGCCATCGTCAGCCAGCGTGTCAAAGAAGGCATGACCATGATGTATCACGCCCAAGAAAAACTGGTCAATATTCCAGGTTCTGAGCAGACCGGTACGCGTGGTGGTATCCATAACTCGGTCACTCGGACGATTTTGAAACCGACCCACATGATTGGTAGCTATGCCCAGCAGTCTTACGGCTTTAACTACTATGGCACCGTCGGTTGTAACCGCGATGAGTTTGTCGTGATTCGTAAGATGTCAAACATCGACTGGCTAGAAGATAAGCCAGATAACGAATTACCTCGCCCACTACCTACCAGCATTGACGGATAAAGCCATTTCTTCTATCGAAAATATATCCTTATTTTAGGATATCTCTGAAGAAACCAAAGCTGCTTTTTTACCACTATTTGGAGCACAGATCCATGAAAATTCGTTCGCAAGTCGGCATGGTGCTTAACCTTGATAAATGTATCGGTTGCCACACCTGCTCAGTCACCTGTAAAAACGTCTGGACCAGCCGTGAAGGCATGGAATATGCGTGGTTTAACAACGTTGAATCAAAACCCGGTATTGGCTATCCCAAAGAGTGGGAAAACCAAACTAAATGGAAAGGCGGCTGGATTCGTAATGCCAATGGCACGATTAATCCACGCATCGGCGGTAAATTCAGAGTATTGGCAAACATCTTTGCCAACCCTGACTTACCAGAAATCGATGACTATTATGAGCCATTTGATTTCGATTATCAGCACCTACATACCGCGCCGATCAGCAACCACCAGCCAATCGCTCGCCCGCGCTCAGCCATCACCGGCAAACGCATGCAAAAGATTGAATGGGGTCCTAACTGGGAAGAAATCCTTGGCTCAGAATTTGAAAAACGTCGCAAAGATAAAAACTTTGACAACATCCAAGCCGATATCTACGGCGAGTACGAAAACACTTTCATGATGTATTTGCCGCGCCTATGCGAGCATTGCTTGAACCCAACTTGCGTCGCGGCTTGTCCTAGTGGCGCGATCTACAAGCGTGAGGAAGACGGTATTGTCTTAATCGACCAAGAAAAATGTCGCGGCTGGCGCATGTGTATCTCAGGTTGTCCATATAAAAAGATTTATTACAACTGGAAATCAGGCAAATCTGAAAAATGTATCTTCTGTTATCCACGTATTGAAGCCGGTCTACCGACGGTTTGTTCTGAGACTTGTGTGGGTCGTATCCGCTACTTAGGCGTCTTGCTATATGACGCGGACAAAATCGCCGAGGCCGCTAGTACACCCAATGAAAAAGACATTTATCCAGCACAATTAGATTTATTTTTAGACCCTAATGACCCTGTGGTGATTGCCCAAGCGTTAAAAGACGGTGTACCGCAGTCAGTGATTGACTCAGCCCAGCGTTCACCAGTATATAAACTGGCGGTGGACTGGAAGCTTGCGCTACCACTACACCCTGAATACCGTACGCTACCGATGGTTTGGTATGTGCCGCCATTATCACCGATTCAAAACGCTGCTGAAGCGGGCCAAGTCGGTATGGACGGTTTGATTCCAGATGTCGACAGCTTACGTATTCCGCTACGTTATTTGGCCAATCTACTAACCGCAGGTGATGAAGAGCCTGTTCGTCTTGCATTAAAACGTCTACTTGCTATGCGTAGCTACAAACGTATGCAACTGGTCGAAAAGCAAGAAATTCAAAGCATCTTAGACGATGTTGGTTTGACTAAGCTGCAAGTTGAAGAGATGTATCGCTATCTGGCGATTGCTAACTATGAAGATCGTTTTGTTATTCCAACGGCGCACCGCGAAGAAGCGTTGAGTGATGCATTCGCTGAGCGTAACGGCTGTGGCTTTACCTTTGGTGAAGGCTGTTCAGGACATTCTGACAACAGTATGTTCGGTCAACGCAAAGCCAACCGTCGTGATTTCATCGATACCGTCCAAAAGTGGGAGTCATAAGATGCAAACTACTCAATATCATACCGACCGTTCTGTGAATGACCCTATTATGCCGTCGGTTATTGGTGCTTCAGACCTAAAGCTACTCAAGGTATTAAGCCTGCTCATAGACTATCCAAGCAATGAGCTATTTACGGGCGATACGCTTGCTGATTGTACAGAGATTGTCGCAACATCGACGCTAATTAGCCCAGCCGTGCGGGCGCAAATTATCGAGTTGATCGAAGACTTAATTGATACTGGCTCTCTTGAAGCACAGGCGCGCTATGACGGTCTGTTTGAGCGCGGTCGTTCTTTATCGCTGTGGTTGTTTGAGCATGTCCATGGCGAGTCGCGTGATCGTGGTCAAGCCATGGTCGATTTGATGGGTCAATATCAAGAAGCTGGTTTTGAGATTAGCGTTAAAGAGCTGCCGGATTTTTTGCCTTTATATCTCGAGTTCTTAGCCTATCAAGCTACGGTTATCGAAGATGATATTCAGATTCGTATGGATATTGCCGATGTCAGCCATATCATCGCCTTGCTTGCTGCTAGGTTAGAGGATCGCGGCAGTCTCTATCAAGGCTGCTTCAATGCACTCCTGCAAATTGCCGGTAAGCCGCTCGATATGATTGAAGAGTATCAAGAAAAAATCAGTAAAGAAAAACCTGATGACACCTTTGAAGCACTGGACAAAGAATGGGAAGAAGAAGTGGTCACGTTCTTAGATGCGCAACAAGAAGATCGCTGCCCATCACAAACCAGCACCCAAAGTCTGGCAGCAAAAGCGGGCGTTAGAGCCAATCCAAACGCCGTCGATGCGCCTGTGCATTGGGTAGACTTTAAAACCAACCCATCGGTTAAACAATAATAAGGAGAGATGACATGAATATTGCAGATCCTAGTGTATCGTCTATCGCCAATTTGAATTGGCTGCAAATATTCCTTTTTGGCGTTTATCCGTATATTGCATTGACCATTGCTATCATTGGTACTTGGGTACGTTTTGACTTGTCGCAGTATTCATGGAAAACCGGGTCGACGCAGATGCTAAGAACCAAAAACATGCGTCTTGCCAGCAACTTATTCCACGTAGGCATCATTGTGGTATTGCTAGGGCATTTATTTGGGATGCTGACGCCGCACTTTCTCTATGACCGATTTATCAGCGCGGGCCATAAGCAGATTTTAGCCGTAGTCGTTGGTGGCATTGCAGGGGTGTTCTGTTGGTTCGGTCTTGTGATGCTGATGTGGCGGCGTTTTACGGATGATCGTATTTCCAATACCTCGTCGTTTTCAGACAAGCTCGTCCTTGTGCTGTTATTTATCCAGCTCAACCTCGGTCTCGCGTCAATCTTTACCTCCATGCAGCATTTGGATGGCTTGACGATGATGAATTTAGCTGGCTGGGCACAAGACATCACCGTCTTAAGACCTTGGCAAGCAGCAGCGCGTATCGAGCAAACTGACTTGATTTATCAGCTACATATGGCGCTAGGTATCACTCTAATTGCGATATTTCCGTTCACACGGCTCATTCATATTATTAGTGCGCCCATTTGGTATTTCGGTCGTCGCTATCAAATTGTGAGACAAAAGAAATCTCAGTAAGTTTATAAAGCAGTATGTAGGGCGTGTCATCAATGAGCACATTTAATCAACACGCCCTACCTATTCAAACGTCTATCAAAAAATACATAGTGGAGCAAAAGCCATGACTGTCAGTACCTATAATCCAGCCGACCATGCGACTAACAATAATGTAAACGGTCACGTTCATAGTGGCAGTCAGACTGATGCTAACAACATGGCGAATGATCATGACCACAACCATGAACACAGCCACGACCACGGTGATGACATCGTGCATCTTATGCCAACCATGACGGATCTGCAAAAACCACATTCTGATCAAGAATTCATTGAAAAAGCCATGGAAGAAGAGCGCAGCAATCACAACAACCTAATCGCTTCTAGCCGTGATGAATTGCCTTCGGTCACGGTGAATGGGGTGATGATCGACAGAACCAACATTGCCCAAGAGCTGCAATACCACCCAGCAGAAAACAAAGAAGATGCGGTGTTTTATGCGACTCAGGCACTGGTGGTACGCGAATTACTCAGACTCGCCGTATTGGATGAGCCAAGCCTTGGTGAGACAGCATGGATAGACGATGAAGAACAAGCCATCTCGAGATTGATAGATAAAAACGTCCAAGCGACGATGCCTGATATGGCAACGTGTGAGCGTTATTACCAACAAAACATCACAGATTATATGACCGATCCAATTATGAATGTGCGTCATATATTGTTGGCGTGTTTGCCAGAAGATGGCGACGAGCGATTAAAACTCAAAAAAACCGCTTACGAGTTTATTGAACAAATCAAAAATAACAGCAACCGCGATGCAGAATTCATCCAATTGGCACGCCAGCACTCTGCTTGCCCATCAAAAGAACAAGGCGGTGAATTGGGCATTATTAACAAAGGACAAACGGTGCCAGAGTTTGAAAGCACGTTATTTAAGTTAGATAAAGGACTGGCGCCAAGCCCTATCGAAAGCCGCTATGGTTTTCATGTCGTTGAGGTGCTGAGCAAAGAACCTGGGATACAAATGATTTATGAGCAAGTCAGCCCTGCTATCCACAACAAACTAAGCCAGCAAGCCTTTCATCAGTCATTATGCGATTACCTGTTTACTTTAGCCAATGAAGCAGATATCGAGGGTATCGAGATGATGCTTGAGCAAGAAAACGTGTTTCGCGGATAATCAGTCAACTGTTAATCACTTGCTTCTTATTACTAGGTTTGCCCTCAACTCCTACGAGGGTACGCCCTAATACTTAATACGAATAAAATGAGTACAGAACTATGAGTACAGAGATATGAGTACAAAATTATGGGTACAGAACTATGATTACAGTTGAAGCGCTCAAATCTGCCATAAAACAACGTATAGCAGCTTATCATCACAACGACTATCCGCTGCATAACAGACAAATCGATAGCTACGATTTATTAGCCAGTCGCAATCAAATTTTGGCAAAAGATATTATCTCGCCATTTGCTATACCGAGGCAGAATCTGTCGGCGATGGATGGTTATGCGATTGCTAGAAGTAGCGTACTGTCAGCAGACTCGACCATCACTATCATCGGTGAGTCACAGGCAGGCAGCGCTTACACTGGCGACATCAAGTCAGGACAAGGGATTCGCGTCTTTACCGGTGCTATCGTACCTGATGGCTGTGATACCGTTATCATGCAAGAAAATACCAATTTTGCCGCGATAAAAGACACCCTTGATAAATCACAACCTTACTCCATCAGCCTGAGTCAAACCGCCAAATGTGATAATAATATTCGTAAAAAAGGCGAAGAAATCGAAGCGGGTGAAGTGGTTTTACGCCAAGGTAAGCGACTCAATCCTACTGATATTAGCTTACTGGCGAACTTAGGGTTTGATAGAGTTGATGTTTATCAGCCGTTAATCGTTGGTTTGCTAGCGACTGGTGATGAGCTGGTGGCAATTGGCCATACACTTGACAGCGTGGCGCAAATCTATAACTCTAATACCCCAACCCTTAAAACCCTATTGGCTGATTTGCCGATAGACATTCGCGATTATGGCATCATCGCTGATGACTTAGACAAGACCACTGCCGCGGTAACCGAAGCGATGCAAGCCTGTGATGTGGTTATTTCTACTGCTGGCGTATCGGTTGGTGACTATGATTTTTTAACCACCGCCATTGACCAACTTGGCAAAATCAATCACTATAAAGTGGCGATGAAACCGGGTAAACCTTTTGTATTTGGTGAGTTGACTCAAAACCTTACCAAGCCCGTATTATATTTTGGCCTACCAGGCAACCCACTATCCACTGTCGTTGGTACGCTACAATTTGTGCTGCCCGCCTTGTGGCAAATGACAGGCGCTGCGACACAAGAGCAACCGGTATCGTTGACAATCACCGCCACGCTTACGAATGAGGTTAAAAAATCAGCAGGGCGTACGGATTTTCAGAGAGGCGTTTTGTCACAAGATAAGTTAGGTGGCTTTTACGTCGAAAGCTTTAATAAGCAGCAGTCGCACCGTATCAAACAGCTTAGCCAGGCCAATTGCTTGATGGTATTGGCTCAAGACACTAGCAGTTTATCAGCTGGTGACAAAGTACACGTTCAACCATTCCCTTGGTTTTACCACTAATATCTGTTTTAATTAATAATCATGGTTATTAGCAAGCGCTTATCCAGTAGCTTCTTTTACTGAATCAACCCTAATTTTACTGAATCATCTCTAAGTCAGCTCAATACTACTTTGGTAGTAGGTTATAGCAGCGTTAGGGTTAATGATTATTTGCTGATAAACTGTCATAATACTAATATAAAACCTCCCACTCACAACCTGAGGCAACGCCTAAAAGTACACACTATAATCAATATTAATGGTAATCATCTATGAACCATCTTGTCCCCACCGTAGGCAATGCACAACTGTATTCGCCTACCACTGCACCCGCTATTTTTGATGGGCACAACGACGCCCCATCGAAAGTCACTATCTCGTCTACTCATTCCCCTGCTACGCTCTCGCAACCATTAACAGATGGTTTCGCACGACGTCTCACCTATCTACGGCTATCGATTACTGACTTCTGTAATTTTCGCTGTGAGTATTGCTTGCCAAATGGCTATCAAGGCAAACCACCACAAAATGAGCTGAGTGTCACTGAAATCGCTACTTTAATCCGTGGGTTTGCCCAAGTAGGGACAAAAAAGGTACGGATTACTGGTGGCGAACCTTCAATACGCCGTGATGTGGTCGAAATTATTAAGATCATTAAAAACACCGAAGGTATAGAAACCGTTGCCATGACCAGTAATGGCTATAAGCTTGGCAAGCACTTAGCCGATTGGCAAGCAGCTGGGCTTAACCAAATCAATATTAGTATGGACAGCTTTGATGCGGCCACTTTTCATAAAATGACTGGCTTTAATATGTTGCCGCAACTGCTGGCGGATATGGATCTGTTATTAGAAACCACCGATATTAAGCTAAAAATAAACAGCATCTTAATGGCGGAAACTGGCTTTGAAAACCTCATAAATGCCATCGACTATGTCAAAAACAGAGCGGTCACCTATCGGTTTATTGAATTTATGCAGACCAGTGACAACAGCGATTTGTTTTTTGCGCAGCACGCCCAGTCCGATATGATTACCAATTATTTGCTAGAAAATGGCTGGCAAACACACGAGCGCGGCAGTACCGATGGCCCAGCGATAGAATACAGCCACCCTGATTATCAAGGCCGTATCGGTATGATTGCCCCTTATGCCGCACATTTCTGTGACAGCTGTAATCGCCTGCGCGTCAGTAGCCAAGGCAAGGTGCATCTGTGTTTATTTGACCAAGGCAACTACGACATTCGAAAGCATTTGCAGCAAGACGATGTCGCAGGGCTGGTCAATACCTTACACAGCTTTATGCCAATCAAGCCTGAACACCATCACCTCCATGATTCTAATAGTGGCATGATGAATAACTTGTCGATGATTGGTGGCTAGGCCACTGCGTTTAGACTCGAGATTTTAGCGTAAAAAAATATTGCGAGATTTTAAAAACTGTCACATTTTAAAGATAGCTGTATTTGAAAAAAACTATATTTAACACCCTAATTATTGAAACAATAGCCATTAAGGAACATCCATGTCCAAACCTGCTGCAGCATTTATCCCGCTTAATATTGCCATCTTAACCGTTTCTGATAGCCGTACGCTCGCAGAAGATACCTCGGGGCAGTATTTGGTCGATCAATTAATAGAGTCAGGTCATCAACTGGCAGACCGTCAGCTAATTATCGATGATATCTACAAAATTAGAGCGGTGATTAGCGGCTGGATTGCAGACCCCAATGTTCACGCGGTTATCACCACCGGCGGTACGGGCTTTTATATTAGAGATAGCATGCCAGAAGCCGTCAATGTATTGTTTGACAAATCAATTGATGGATTCGGTGAAATGTTCCGCTTAATCTCCAAAGATGATATCGGTATGTCAACGGTTCAATCGCGTGCGGTTGCAGGAATGGCAAATGGTACGGGTATATTTTGCTTACCCGGCTCATCTGGTGCTTGCCGTACGGGCTGGGAAGGCATCCTAAAAGAGCAGTTCGATAGCCGCACACGTCCCTGTAATTTTGTACCGCACTTTATGCAGATCAACCCAAGCCATGGTTAGTCGCAAATGATGAGTCGCCAATAACGGCCTCTTGCCTTCAAAAGATAGCGACGGCAATGCCTCGTGCATAAAGTGTCGATTATGAACCAATAACGGAGTTATCTATGAGTACTGTAGTAGAGAACCATACAGATGCCACGATGAATATCACTGTTTTATACTTCGCCAGCTTGGCTGATGAAGCCAACTGTCATGATGAAAAAGTTGAAGTTAAACAAACGACTTCACTGACTGAGTTGTATGAACAGCTGAGCCAAAAACATCGCTTTAGTCGTCCGCAATCTGAGCTGCGTGTAGCAGTGAATGACTACTTTGCCAAATGGACGGATGAGATTCATGACGGCGATAGCGTGGTTTTTATTACCCCAGTCGCAGGTGGTTAATATAGCTTGGACGTTTCATCCATATCATCGCAACGCTTGTTAAAATAATAGTTTGAGAAAATAAATGACAGACAATGTACACGGACAATCGATGAATATTAAGCGCAGCATCGATGAGGCTTACTCAATCGCTGAACGTGATGGCTTTGCGCTGCTAGATACTGACATCGACGAAAATCGACTCAAAAAAACCCTTGATGATGATAGCTGCGGGGCGTTTGTCTGCTTCGAGGGGCGCGTACGCAACCATAATAATGCCAGTAATGTAAATCGCTTAACCTATTATGGTTATGAAGACTTAGCAATCAATCAAGGCCGTGCCATTATCAAAGAAGCCAAGCAACGTTTTGAGATTACCCACGCAATTGCTATCCATCGTATTGGTGCTTTAGAGATTGGTGATGTGGCCATTTGGGTTGGGGTCGTTTCATCGCATCGCTACCCTGCTTTCGATGCCTGTCGCTGGATATTGGATACTATTAAGGCGGATATTCCTGTCTGGAAGCAAGAATACTACCAAGACGATTCTTCTAAATGGCTAAGTAATAATGGCTAAGTAACAATGGTTAAGAAAGATGGTGGAATAACAACTAAAATTAAAATATCTTAAAAAACGCTACGGTACTGCTGATATATTTTTTTCAGCCTCTGTCTGTGTAGGCACAGCAGGCCTGTTAAGTAAAAAACCTTCATTTCAGCACACAATAAGATCAGCCAAACGTATTGTTGATTGGCGAAAAACTGCCAGTCAACTATGAAGCTGTTTACTATAAAAAGATAATGTATTTTTACTAACTTTTGTTTTTTATTTTGAATTGAGAGTATAGAGTATGCAAGCAGAGCAATCAAATAATCGTCATAAACCAGCCAACCATTTATCTGACGTATCACCTTATTTAAAAGCATCAGATTTAAAAGTATCAAAATCTATCGTGACACTAGGCGCGTCTGCTTGTTTAGCATTGGCCCTAAGCGCCTGTAGTAAAGAAGCCAGCACTGATGAGACACAAGCAGCTGCTAATGATGCACCGCAAACCACACAGCCAGCTGAAAATATCCGTATTGCCGCGGCGGCCAACTTATCAGATGTGTTGCCGGAGATTATCGAGGGTTATAAAGCGGATAGAAATCTGCCAGATCAAGAGATTGAAGTTACTTTCGCCTCCTCAGGTAAACTCTATTCTCAAATCACTTCAGGTGCACCTTACGATGTATTCTTGGCTGCCAACCAATCCTACCCTGCTCAGTTAGCCGAGGAGATGTTCAAAGGTGAGGCTAATCGTACGCCCTTTACTTACACCCAAGGTCAGTTATCCATCTATAGTGCAACCAAACCAGTCGATGGGTTAAATCAGACCACTTTGACCGATTTGTTTAACAGCGATGACAAAACCAAGATAACCATTGCCAACCCTGATCTTGCTCCATACGGCGAGTCTGCAAAAACCTATCTCCAATCACAAGACCTCTATGATTCCTTAACCGCACAAAAACGCATCATTCAGGCCGAAAATATCGGTCAAGCGTTCCAGTATGCGCATACTGGCAGTGTCGATTATGGGTTTGTCGCCCATTCGCAAGTCACTGCCATCAAAGCGACGCCTGAGCAGTTTTATATCTTACCGCCAGAGTCTTATCCTGCTATTTTACAGGACGGCATGGTCATTACTGATGTCGCTAGCGCTGAAGATTTTGCTGACTATCTGCGCTCTCCTGCAGGGCAAGCCTATTTCTCTGAAGCTGGTTATTTAGCCGTTAAATAGCACCGCTGTTACTTATAAGCTGTCATTTATAAATGGGGCGCGTTGACAATGAAGTTTGAGCTGTCGTTGTCAGCGCGCCTCTATATAGTCGATTCCAAATAAAACAGATACATTATATTTTGATGCGGAACTGGTATAAATTTTTCTGGCGTGCTGTGCCTGCGCAGACAGAGGCTGCAAAAAATTCATTCCAGTCCCGCTGTATCGCTTTTATACTGAACTCACTATAGTATGATGCTAAGTAGAGTAAATAGCATGACACTATGAGCGATGCCTTATAAATAACGCCCTATCAGTAACGCATTAAATAAGAGGTAGATAAACAATAACGCTATGATATCTCAATCCCTTATTTTAGATATGCTGCTGCCAGTATGGGTCAGTATCAAGCTTGCTGCTATCACTACCCTATGCTTATTGTTACTTGGCACGCCATTGGCTTATTGGTTGGCCAAACCCAGTCGCGGTAATATCGTTGGTCGCATCAAAATACTGCTTATGGGCGTGATTGCCATGCCACTTGTCTTGCCGCCTACTGTCATTGGGTTTTATTTATTATTACTGCTCAGCCCAAATTTCGGTATTGGTAAATGGCTCGCTCAATACAACATCAGTGCCTTTACCTTTACCTTTGAGGGACTGGTCATCGGCTCTATTATCTACTCGCTGCCTTTTTACGTGCAGCCTGTCTACGCACAATTTTCACGCATCCCAGCCAGCGTCATGGAAGTGGCAAGCCTACTAGAACCCAACCGTCTAAGACGCTTTCTACGAGTGGCACTACCGCAAGCACGTATCGGCATTATCCTTGGTAGCTTAATCAGCTTTGCCCATACCATTGGTGAATTTGGTGTAGTACTGATGATTGGCGGTAGTATTTCAGGTGAGACCAAGGTCGTCTCGATTGCTATCTATGAGCAAGTAGAAGCGCTTAATTATGAGGCAGCTCATATGATGTCTGTCATTCTCATCATTATGGGCATGGTCATGGTGGCACTGATTGCTAGCTTTAATAAATCCAGCCACAACCCATAAACACAAGCTCAGCCTAAATAATACCCAGTCAATTCAATGACACGCCTTATTCACGAAACTGCTTAGCGATTCTCGTCTGAGCGTTTAATGCTGTCTGGGCTGGCCTCATAAATAGTGTCCAACTCTGCTTCTGTCAGACAGCTCTCAACGATGGGAAACAGCTCGCGTTCCTCAAAACGAATATGATCGTATAGCAATGTGGCCAGTTCCCTGACTTGGGTAACCGTGATAGGGTTGCTTTGAGACGACTCTGAGCTTTCACCTTCTTCCATCAGGGCATGTAGTGCTTTATGCTGCTCATCAAGGGTATTAAGTACTGAGGCTACTTCGGGTTTAGAGTCTTGATAAGGCCGTAACGCATCAACGATTAAGTTATCTTCAATCCGAAAGTGATGCTCCATCTCTTTAAGGTAACCCGTTATATTCAACCAATGCTTGCTGATTTCTGCTGGCTCATCTATGCATTCCTTAGCATGACGCGATAGATTTAACCCGAGGTGATGTTGACGGGATAATGGCTGTAATTGATTGGCGCGTTTCATAATTAATTACCTCATTGTATTTAGTTATAGTCGATTCACTTTAAAGCGATACAAAGAAAACCAGTGCAAATACTACATTTAACAAGCTAGCCCTTCATAAACCAGCCGTGGCGTCAATGACCACCCTACCGTCTTAATCGACATGATGGGTGAGCATTTCATCGATTAGGCCGTGCTAAAAAATTACTGGTTGTTATAGTCCTGTAATGATATCAGGGTCTAGGATACTGGGTAGATGTCATTCTCAATAAATTCAATTATAGTAAGCTTTTGACGATATTTTTAATAAAATTGAGGAATTTAATAATGAAAACACTAAGTTTATGTATATTAGCAGGACTGAGTTTAAGTGCTTGTGCTACTGGTAATGCCAATCAAAATGGCGCTACTAACAACGGTTCTAATAATGGCTCTAACAATACAGTCACTCAATACCCTGTTGAAGCAGCGATGCTGAATATTTACACCAAGGAGCGCAGTCAAAAGCTGGTGGGCACTATAGACGGTCAAAATGTATCTGCAGAAATTAAAGTCACACCCAAAGGGCCAATGGTGTTCAATAATAAAAAGGTACAAGGTGCCGAAATAAACACCATCAATAAATTAAACAATCAAATCACCGGTCAGTCAGTGGCTATCAATTACTTTACCAAAAATCCACTGATGTTTTACGGCTTTACCGACAGCTCAGGCGAGTATTCGTTAGCCACGCAAACCACGACGATACCGAAGATGGCGACCATTGGCGACTCTAGTAAACTACTCACTGAAAACACTTATAGCGATAGCAGTATGGCTAAAAAAATAGGCACCTATAACCAAGGCTGGTCTTTGCAGCGAGACAGCAACAATACTGCGTGGTTCTGTATCGGAACATCAGCCAATCTATTGCTCGATAACGACCCCGCTGGCTCATCAGAAGAATGCTATAAAATCAACGCTAAAGGTAATATTTTAAGCAGCAAAGTGACCATCAGCCAGCCGAGTAATAATGGCAATAGAAAAATGGTTTTTACCAGCCAATAACTTATTAAATGGCGATATCACAACTCGACGCTGACTTGAAAGCAATACTCATCTTTGATAGCGATGCTCATTTTACCGTTGTGAGCATCGACGATGGCTTTTACGATAGATAACCCCAAGCCAGTGCCTGAATGAAAGGTATTGGTTTTATCATGGCGATAAAAGCGCTCAAACAGCTTATCTGCTTCGCTTTGAGTCAATGGCGAATCCAACTGATTGCTGATGGTTACTTTTAAAGAAGACTGTTTTAAAGAAGACAGCTTTGAGGACTCAGCTTGCCTGCTTTTTCCATCAGTACTGTCAGTGGTAGTGCTATGAGCGCTATTATAAGTAAGGGTGTCAGCCTTGATAGATGCAGCTTCGATAACAATCACACTATCGCTTGCCGCGTAATAAACGGCATTTGATATCAAATTAGAAAACAGCCGTTGCAATAAGCTGTCATCGCCCAATACGGTATTAAATACGCCAATTTTCTCAAAATAAATACCGCGATCTTCCGCCATGAATTCATAATAAGCCATCAACTTAATCACAAGAGAGTCGATATCAACATCACTGAGCTGAGAACTATGCAGTCCTTTTTGCGTCTTTGCCAATAGCAGCATATTGTTAATCAAGCTCGATAACTGCTCGAGTGTGTCATGCTGATCATGCAGCTGCTCAACATATTCGCTGCGCTCTCTCGGCTTACTCAACATTACTTGGGTTTGGGTACTTAAGGTGGCAAGCGGCGTACGCAGCTCATGAGCAATATCATCTGAGAATCGCGATAAAGACTCAAAATTATGCTCAAGTTTGTCCATCATAGCGTTATAAGCGTCAGCAAGCGCGCGTAGCTCACTGGGCATCTCGCTGACAATGATACGATCGTCAAGTTGTTCGGCATTGATACGGGTCATCTTTTGTCTGATGGTCGCCAGCGGAGCAAAGCCTAAATGCACACTAAAGGCTGCGACAGAAACTAAAATAAAGGTAATGGCGATGAGTATAAAAATAAGCTGACGGTTAAAATGTAGCAGATACTGATGATGAACATCAATCGGTAAGGCAATAAGCGCCAAGCGTTCAGAATGTTTAATCACAATAGCGCGATAGTGACGATGATTCATTTTTAAATCAAACGGCTGGTCATGGTATTGCTGCCATAACGCTTTTACACGCTTATTACCCAGCTCGCTTATAAAAACGTTGGGATTGCTGGTGATGACTTTTCCCTGACTGTCAGTGATAAGGGTTTTTACCCCGTAGTCCAGTCCAGCGTTGGGTGGTTGCGGTGCAGGTGTGGATTGATTAAAGGCTGATGCTGCCCTCTCATCGTCGAGCAAGCGATCAGTCATTTGCTGACGTAGATTAAACGCAGCATGGGTTAAAATCTCTGAGTCCATTTGCTCAAAATGACTGTTTACCGAACGCTGAATCCAGAGATACAGGCAGATTTGAATAATGACGACGCAGAGCGTCAGCAACAATAGCGTCCGCCATAACAGCGATAAGCGGCCGTCTGTGATAATGGGTGTCATATTATTGGCCGTCTATCGGCTGGTATAGGCTAGGCTGAGCTAAATCGACGCTGCTTTCTATCACATCTAAGCGATAGCCCATCCCGCGTACGGTATGTATCAGCTTTACTTTATAATCATCATCGATCTTAATTCTTAACCGTCGAATCGCTACATCAATGACGTTGGTATCGCTATCAAAATTTATATCCCAAACTTGTGAGGCGATGACCGAGCGCGGTAGTACTTCACCTTGGCGCTCAAGTAAAAACTGTAATAATAAAAACTCTTTGGCGGTGAGTTTAATCGGCTGCTCATCTCTGTGTACGCTGCGTTTGGCAATGTCCATCGTTAAATCGGCAATTTGTAAAAGGTTACTACTATAATCTGCCTGATTGGCACGGCGTAGTAAGCTTTTTATTCTCACCAACAGCTCGGCAAAGGCAAAAGGCTTGGTAAGATAGTCATCACCGCCAAGCTCAATACCTTTGATACGATCACTTAAGTCATCTTTGGCAGTTAAAAATAAGATTGGCGTGTGCTTGCCAGCAGCGCGGTAATTGCGTACCAATTCAAAACCACTGATATCTGGCAACATCACATCCATGACCACGACATTAAAATCTTCGCTCATTAACGCATGGTAGCCGCTCAGCCCCGTGGTTTGATGCTCAACCATAAAGCCCGCTTCACTCAGACCTTTTTTTATATAATCACCAAGCGATAATTCATCTTCGACCAATAATATTTTCATAGCAGGCGCGACACTAATGGGTTGGGTTAATACTATCAATAATAGGGGAATGATAGAGGATTGCTAGCAATATTCCTATGCTAAGACTGCAACATGACAAAATTGTCATCTTCGCGTCATGTTGTTGTCAGAGTCGTTGTATTAAGCTGTTCGTTATCTTAATGTATTAACGATACTATTAGTTGCTGTAGAAAACACATGAGTGAGCTTTATGAAAACCTTTAAAACTGAGACTAGCCCTATGTCTAATAGCCAGCCTTCTAAGCTATTGCGCAGTACACTTATATTATTTGCCGCCTCATCACTGTTTGCTTGCGGTCAAGCCAACACTAGCGCCTCTGAGCCTAATGTCTCAAAAGTTGAAAGTTCTACCGTTGCAACGTCTAACACTACTAATCCAAACGCTACAAATGCAGCACTAATGACAACGCCTGCCAGCAATCCAGACCTACTAAAAAACGTCTCAGCAACTGTTTATAAAGATGCCAACTGCGGCTGCTGTAAAGATTGGATCAGCCATGCAGAAGATAACGGTCTAAGCACCACGGCGCACGATGTTGCAGATTTGGCATTATTCAAAGAGCGTTACGGCGTGCCAAATGACATGCGCTCTTGCCATACTGCGGTCACCACCGATGGTTACGTCTTCGAAGGTCACGTACCAGCGAAATATGTGGCGCAGTTTTTGGAAAATCCGCCCGTACAAGCGCTTGGACTTGCGGTACCGGGCATGCCTATGGGTAGCCCAGGTATGGAATATCAAAATAAGTTTGACCCGTATCAGATTATGCAGCTTAATAAAGACGGTACAAGTGAAGTCTACGCGGATATCAGCTCTGTTCAACAGCAATTATAATTTGTATTATCGATATTGAACCCATTTATAGAGGCAACCCTATGAATAACTCTGATCAACAAGAGATGAATCATAAAGAAAGCATGAACCCTTATATTAAGTTCACTCTGATGATTTTGACCTCTACTGTTGTGATGTACATCATGATGTATTTCAATACCTACCAGTGGGATCACGTTTATTTTAGTGAAACCAGAGCTTATATGGCGCTGTACATGGGCGCTGGTATGGCAGTCATTATGCTGGCATTTATGAGTAACATGTATAAAAAGACTAAGCTGAATTTACTGGTTTATGGGCTAAGTGTGGTGATGTTTGCCGTTGGCATTTGGGGCGTTAGATCCCAAGCAACCGTCGATCAAGTCGATTGGATGCAAGCGATGATACCGCATCATTCCATTGCTATTTTGACCAGCTCAAGAGCAGATATCGAAGACCCCCGAGTGCGACAACTGGCGGATGATATTATTGAAGCGCAAAAGCGTGAAATTGGTGAGATGCAAGCGCTGATCGAAGAATTAAAGTAAGTTTTTAACTTATAAGCGGTTATAGATTTATAAGTTATAGATTTATAAACAGTCACTTTTAGACAAAGGCTTTCAAACGAATAAAGCGATTGAAGCAATTATAATTAAGGATATACCATGAAAACTCATTACAAATCAGGCTTTTCCATTCTGGCCGCTAGTGTCAGTGCCGCACTATTACTAAGTGCCTGTCAGCCAACCAATGACAATGCTAACGATACTGTCGACCCTGCCGCAGAAGGCGTCACCACCGTTGAAACCACTGCAAATGACACTAACACTGTTGACCCACACACTGAGCATGACATGAGTGCAGATGGTATGGCAATGGATGACGAGCCAATGACTGATATGCACAAAGACTATACCGACTCTATGACCACCATGCACGATGAGATGATGGTTGGCATGGACTATAACGACCCTGATGCGGCATTTGCTCAAGGCATGCTTGGTCATCATATCGGTGCAGTAGATATGGCAGAGATTGAGCTAAAATACGGCACAGACGATGAAATGCGCAAGCTGGCTCAAGAAATCATTGATGCCCAGAAATCTGAGATTGAGCAGATGAAAGACTGGCTCGCTAATAACCCTGACGCGGCAGAACCAACGGCTGATACGGCGGCGATGCAACAAGCCTATGCCGATGGAATGGATGCGATGCACGGCGAGATGATGGCAGGTATCGCAGACCCAGTACCAGATATGGCCTTTGCTCGTGGTATGCTTCCGCACCATGTTGGTGCAGTAGATATGGCAGAAACTCAGCTTAAATATGGTAAAAATCCTGAAATGCTTAAGCTGGCGCAAGAGATTATCGACGCACAGCAGCCAGAGATTGAGCAAATGCAAAGCTGGATTAATGCAAATAAAGGCTAACTATGTTTTGAGTATGATTTAGCAAGCAGGTTTTAACAAAAATAACTTAGACAACTTAGCAAGATTTGGGTGGTACAGAACTTGGCGGCACAGAATACGTACCGACAACATGTGCCACCAAATCGCTCGAGCCTTCTGAATATAGAGAAACCTCGCCAACGATAAGCGTGCGTCCGACTTTCATCAGCGTGCAGTCAGCGATAATACGTGCTTCTGCTGAGGGTTTACGTAGAAAATTAATATTTAAGCTCGTCGTCACTGTCAATGGAACAATGCCAATCTTGCTAAGTATCGCCACATAGAGGGCTACATCAGCGATACTCATCATCACAGGCCCAGAAACGGTGCCACCAGGACGCAATTCATCGACACCAATATCGTGCGATAGAGTCGCACCATTATCATCCACTGCCTCGATTACGTATTTATTCTGTGGAAACTCTAACGCCATAAAGGCGATAATTTCTTCTTTAGTGGCAGACATATACCCTCCTTTTAAAAAAAACTCAGATAGCTTTCATTTTTACTCCACCCCACGTTACTAGGCCAACGCCCAAGGCTATCAGTGAAGCACCTAAAAACAGACCTTCGGGTGGCGCTTCCCCTTGTAAAAAAATAGCGACTGGCACACCAACCACTGCACCGACTGAGCCTAATAAACTCAATAATACGGGACCGCCCGTCTTTTGTAGTAGAAATAACAATGAAAACTGCCCCGCAAATACGCCTGACTGTACGGCAATTAGACCCAAGGTCAGCCCTTCAAGCGGCATAGTGACTGAGAAATTAGGCAGCATACCAAGTGTAAGCAATAATAGCGAAGCGGCAAGCAGCATACCTGGTGCGAGTGCACTAGGAGAAGCCTTATTAGGCCAGCGCAATGTGCGATATATATTACCAATAGCCAGCAGCACGGGCCCGCAAAGCGCTATCAAAATCCAAAAAATACTGGCATCTGGTGCTGAAAATTTACGCGCTGCCAATACCCCTGCCCCAATAAGCGCAGCGGCCACGCCCAAAGCACGGATAATATTAAATCGCTCCATGCGTAGCGTTAAGGCACCAAGATACGTCAGCAATGGCGGTAGCGAAATAATAAGGGCGACGAAACCTGCGCCAACATGCGGAATGGCTGAGAACAACAGAAAATTGGAACCAGCAACACTAATGAGCGCGGCGACAAAATAATACTCAAAGCTACGTGCATTTAAAGGTGGTAGCTCTTGTTTAATAAAGGCAACGACCAATAAAATAATCCCTGCGCCCGTTATAGACCAAAAGAGAAAAGCCAGTGCGGTAATACCTATCTCGCCAGCATACTTTGCCAAATTGGTAGAGATACCAGTCAAACTTCCGCCAACAAGCAGGCACGCGAACGGGATAAGCCACGTGCTCTGTTGCCGAGATAGCTGCTGTTTTGGCGCGTCAGTGTCAGTCATCGATAATCCTATTGGGTGAAAATTTCGATGACGATAACAATATCGATGGCAAATCAGCCAAACCTTGTACTGCCGTAGCTGCATACAAGCCACTTAAATCACCACCAGCAATTACAACAGGGACATCTTGCATAGAGATTGACTCCTACCTAATTGAGATTATTCAGCCAACAGTTTAGCAAGCAGCTCGTCTATCTCAACCTTAAACTCTTTGTCTTCAATCTTATTGGCCGTAATTTTGGCATTTTGCAGACTGTTAATCGCGGTGTCTTTTTCACCCATTTCCAGCTGTAAGACCGCCATCGAAAAGGCAATCGATGACATATGATCTTTCGAATTCATCGCGGTGGCTTTTGCTTGTGCTTTATCATAAATGACTAATGCCTCATCCAAATCCTCGGTGAAGTCTGCGAGCGTTTCCCACTGCTCTGGATGGTCTTTATCGGTGTTTTCATTATCAGTACAGATGGCTTTTAGCTCAGCATAAAGTGCATCGAATGCTTCTTGGTTGCCTCTACGGTCGGCTTCGAGTAAATCTTCAGCTAAGGTATAAATTGCTTTATATATCTTGGTATTAATCATTATTTTCTCTATTTTTAGTTAGGACATGACATCTGAGCAAGCTTATCATGCCTAGCTGTCAGTATTAATTTT
>NZ_JBQSXN010000041.1:0-26809 GCF_052378235.1 Psychrobacter sp. AOP3-A1-26 | reverse complement strand
AATATTTTAGTAACATTTTACTTAGGAGACAATGATGAAAACCACTCTACTTAATAAAGCGGCTCTGGCCACTGGTACGGCTGCCCTAATGACAGCAATGATGGGTAGCGCCCATGCAGAACCGACCGGCTATGACCAACTTACTTTTCAAACAGAAGTAAAAGAAGAAGTTGCAAACGATGAAGTACGCGCCAGCATGTACAAAAAAGCGCAGGCAGCGGACTCCAAAACGCTTGCTACTACGTTAAACACCTCTATTAATAATGCCATGAAAATCGCCAAGCGCTACCCAAGCGTGACAGTGACTACCGGACAGCAACGTACCTATCCGCGCTATGACAAAAACGATAAAATTATTGGCTGGACAGGGCAAGCAAGCATAGACTTAAAAAGCACTGATTTTGCGGCGACTAGCCAGCTGATTGCTGATTTGCAAGAAACCTTAGTGATGAACAATCTAAACTTTGGGGTTTCAGATGCCAAAAAAGATGCGCTAGAGCAAAAACTGATGACCGATGCTTCTCGTGCTTTTCAACAACAAGCTAAAAACATGACTCGTGCTTGGAATGCACGCGGCTATCGTGTCGTCAATGTCAATCTAAATACTGGCAGCAACTACCCTCGCCCTATGTATAGTGCTATGAATATGAAAGCTGCGTCTGCTGATGCATCTGTACCGAGCCAAAGCTTTGAGTCTGGTAATAGTACAATTTCAGTCACTGCCAACGGTACGATTGAGTTGACCAAATAATTTAGGAAGATAAATATCATTAATAGATTTTAAAACTAAGGGCAGTCGCTGCATTCAGTGACTGCCCTTAGTTTATATAAACTGCTTTTATCTTACGATTTATATCCGTCAATACTTGGCGCTATTTATCACTAGTTATTGTATTACTGGCTGCTCAAGCGTCATTGGTTTATCAGCAACCGGCTTAGTGAATGATTGCATATTGGGTTGTTTGCCATCTTGACGCATTTTTAATAGCACTTTTTGATACCATGGTAGACGCTGATAAGCCAAAAGCTGTTCCGCAATCTTCTTGTTATTTTGCAACGTCTGTGTATTTTGGATGACATAAACGGTACGCTCAACCTGTTTTAGCAGCTGCCCTTTTTCATTTTTAAGCACTATTTTTATATTGTGTGCACCCGGTAGAATATCGACGGTGGCAATTGAAACACTCAGACCTTGCGCCACTTCATTACCATCTAAGTAAATGCTCACGCTATCACCTGCTTGTAGAGCGGGTTTTAGTTGGACATTGACATCGATACTTTGAACTGGACGACGATAAGCGCGTTCTGCGCTAGGCTCAGTAATAGCAAGCTGATAGCTGACAGGGGCTTTAACCGCTGATGGTTTATCGGCAGGTGCAGGCGGCGCTTGGGTACTATTGGCAGGCTGATTATTTGCATTGCCAGTTTGGCTAGCACTGTTTGAACCAACACTATCGTTCCCAGTCATAACACTGGTCTGACTAATTTTCTTGCCTGATTGTTGTTCGTAGTTCTGCGGACGATCGGTAAAGGTAACTTGACCTGTCTTCTCATCGACGATTTTATAAATAGCAGCAGCATTTGCCATCGGCGCGTAAAGACTGGCTGTGCTAATGACGAGTCCTGTGAGTAGACTTAAGGTCAGATTTTTACGTAAAACATTGCTTTTTGATAATAAAGTCATAGTCAATCAGCCCAATAGGTATTGATTATTAATATATAGATAAAACTATTATGCGGTATTTTTAGCATTAAATCAGTAATGACCTCAAAAAACCTCATTAATCAAGCTAACCTCTTTAGTAAACAAAAAAACCAGCTAAGGGTTACTTAACTGGTTTTTCTTAATCAGAGGTTAAAGCTTTTATTGCTGATTAGCAGCTATAGTACAAGTCAAACTCAACGGGATGCACAGTGACGTTTAGACGCTGTACTTCTTCTTGTTTGAGCGCAATATAGGCTTCTAGCATCTCTTTAGTGAATACGTCACCTTTTAATAAAAACTCATGGTCATCTTTTAAGGCTTGCAGTGCCACTTCTAAGTTTTCAGCGACCGTTGGAATCAGTGCTTCTTCTTCTGGCGGCAAGTCATATAAATTCTTATCAGCGGCTTCACCTGGATGCATTTTGTTTTGAATGCCATCAAGACCTGCCATCAACAATGCGGCAAAGGCCAGATACGGATTGGCTGCTGGATCAGGGAAACGCGATTCGACACGGACCGCTTTTGGGCTGCTGACGTGTGGAATACGGATAGACGCTGAACGGTTAGAAGCTGAGTACGCAAGCTTAATAGGCGCTTCATAATGTGGCACTAGACGCTTATAACTGTTGGTCGATGGATTGGTAATCGCGTTCAATGCACGAGCATGCTTGATGATACCACCAATGAAATATAGCGCCGTCTCAGAAAGACCTGCATATTCATCGCCAGAGAAGGTATTGACGCCATCTTTTGAGATAGAAATATGCACGTGCATACCCGAACCATTATCACCAACGACTGGCTTTGGCATAAAGGTCGCTGTTTTACCAAACTGATGGGCGACGTTATGAACGGCATATTTTAGCTGCTGTACTTCATCGGCTTTACGAACTAGGGTGTTAAAAGCAACACCGATTTCTAGCTGACAAGGGGCAACTTCATGGTGATGAACTTCGATACAGCCTTCGCCAACGATATCTTCGATGCGCTCGCACATAACCGTACGCATATCTTGTGAGCTATCCACCGGTGGTACTGGTACATAAGCACCTTTGACACGTGGACGATGACCCATGTTGCCCCACTCATAGTCTTTATTGGTTGACCATGCTGCTTCTTCAGCGACAATTTCGTGGCTGACACCAGACATATCAATCGACCATTTAACTTCGTCAAAAACAAAGAACTCAGGTTCAGGACCAAAGTAAGCCGTATCACCGATACCGGTAGATTTTAAATACTCTTCAGCACGGCGTGCGATAGAGCGTGGATCCCGGTCATAGCCTTGTAGCGTTGATGGTTCAATGATGTCACAAGTCACGACCACAGTGACCGCATCAAAGAACGGATCGATAAATGCAGTCTCTGGATCAGGGCGCAAAATCATATCCGAGGCTTCAATACCTTTCCAACCAGCAATAGATGAGCCGTCAAACATTTTGCCGTCTTCCATCACCTCTTCGTCAACACTATGCGCCGGAAAGCTCATATGATGCTCTTTGCCACGTGTATCCGTGAAACGAAAATCAACCCATTTGGCATTAGATGACTCGATGAGATCAAGTAGTTTATTCGACATGAATATTTTCCTTTATGGTTATCGTATTACTGAGATTAAAGATTAGGGTTTAACGTCAATACTTAAAGCGATGAATTAACTGTTATTTAAAAACTATGAAATCTGTTGCTGAAATTAGGGCGTATTTTCTCGTTTTTAACGGCAGAATTAATGGTAAATTATAATCCGCCGAATAAATGCAGGTGCTATTTTAGCAACATCTGACTCATAATGCTGAACTCTTCAAATGCATATTAGTAAATATTTTTATAGCTGCTAGTAATACTTGGCACTCATACTGGTTAGACAGGCAACGACTCAGCATAACCTGAACAATCAAGACTGATTGAATCTGACTCATAAAAATATAGGCAATGATAGGCTGCGTTTGATAGACAGCAAAATAGTGGTAAGATAACGACGTTTAAAAAGTACTCGTTGTCATAAAAACTGCCTAACTTTACACCTTGCTATAAGTAAAAATCAACGTGGTTAATTATAAAAATGTGAAATCCAACCAAATCAATGAGTTGAACCCCTAATGATTTTGATGATCGATAATTACGACAGCTTTACGTACAATATTGTACAGTACTTCGGTGAATTGCAGCAGGACATCACCGTCTGGCGTAACGATCAGGCTACCATCGAGCAGATTAAAACCCTTGCGCCCGATATCATTGTCATTGGCCCTGGCCCATGTGATCCTGACCGTGCTGGTATTTCCTTAGAGGTTATCGATACCTTTAAAGGCGTTATTCCGATATTAGGTATTTGCTTGGGTCATCAAGCGCTTGGACAAGCGTTTGGCGGACAAGTGGTCAAAGCAGATGAAGTCATGCACGGACGTCTATCTGCTATTTATCATAACGGACAAGGGGTCTTTATTAACTTACCTAATCCGGTGCAATTCACGCGCTATCACTCACTAGTGGTTGATAAAACCAGCTTACCTGAGTGTTTTGAAATGACTGCTTGGACACAAAACATCGATGATGATATCGAAGAAATTATGGGCATTCGCCACCGTGAATTTGCAATCGAAGGCGTTCAGTTCCATCCTGAGTCTATTTTAAGCGAAGCTGGTTATCAGCTGCTTAATAACTTCTTACAAGCGCACAACTTAGCAGTAGTAGACTCAAGTGAGCTGCCACAAGTAGGCTAACTGTTTTTAACGCGTTAGCTTTTGAAAATACGCGACCCATTTAACCAATTTATTTAAACTATAAAAGATAATAATAAGTGAGAACACTATGACCAATACGACTATGCAGGATGCACTTCCAAAAACCATCCATACCCCTGAACACATCAATCAGCTGTCCGATGAAGACACACATAAAATACTAACCACCGCCTTAGATAGAATTTTTCAGCACATCGATCTAACCTTTGATGAGATGTATCAAGTGATGCTCATCGTTATGCAAGGCAGATGCAGCGATGCCATGATGGGCGCTGTGTTGACTGGTCTACGTATGAAAGGTGAGTCAATCGATGAAATTACCGCATCGGCCAGTGCCATGCGTGCCTTGGCTGCCAATATTAGCCCGAAAAATTGCGATTATCTGGTGGATATCGTCGGCACAGGCGGTGATGGCGCCAATTTATTTAACGTCTCTACCGCATCAGCGTTGGTCGCTGCCGCGGCTGGGGCACAAGTAGCTAAGCACGGCAACCGCGGCGTCTCTACCAAGTCTGGTAGCTCAGACCTCTTAGAGCAAGCGGGTATTAGCCTCGCCCTAACCCCTGAGCAAGCACAAGATTGTATCGAAAACCAAGGTATTGGTTTCTTATTTGCACCCAACCACCACAGTGCCATGCGTTATGCCAACCCCGTACGCCGCGAACTAAAAGCGCGGACGATTTTTAATATTTTAGGACCACTCACCAACCCTGCTGGCACACCCAATTTAGTCATTGGCGTCTTTACCGCACAACTATGCGAGCCTATCGCCAAAGTGATGAAAAACTTAGGCGCACGTCATGTGATGGTCGTCGGCGCAAAAGACGGCTTGGATGAAATCAGTCTTGCAACATCGACTACTGTCGCTGAATTAAAAGACGGTAACATCTCCGTATATGAGATGATGCCAGAAGATGCAGGCATCGAATCACAAACGCTTATCGGTCTCGATGTAGCTTCCCCAGAGCAGAGCTTAGCGCTGATTCGTGCGGCTTTGTCAGGGACAGAGACCCACGACCGCGCGATCCTAAAGGCGCGTGATATGATTGCGCTTAATGCCGGCGCAGCGATATATACCGCAGGACTTGCTAGCAACTACCCCAATGGTGTTAGCCGAGCTCAAAAAGTCATCCAAAATGGTGATGCGTTAATTAAGCTTGAGTCCTTAGCCGAATATACGCAGCAGCTGGCAACACAAAACTAATCACTCGTTATTTTTGTGATGACATTTAACTTATGACGCCACTTTATTTGCGATAGTTTAAATCTATCCGTACACCGTTCACGCTATTATTGACTATTTATTTATATTAAATATATTTGGATCCTGCTATGACTACCAACACGACATCCCGCTCAGATATTCCCTCGGTGTTGCAGCGCATTGTCGCCACCAAAAAAATCGAGGTAGCAGCGGCTCGCGAGGCGCAATCGCTTGAGCAGTTACAAGCGCAAGTAGCCGCTGACAATAAACCACGCCGAGGCTTCGCGGCGGCGCTAAGAGCGACCAGCACTAAAGAGAACGGTATCGGCATCATTGCTGAAATAAAAAAGGCCTCACCCTCTAAAGGCATTATCAACCATAACTTTTCGCCCGCATTATTTGCCAAGCAGTATGAACAAGCGGGTGCCAGCTGCCTATCGATATTAACCGACCGCGATTACTTTCAAGGTGATGATAGCTATCTTATTGCCGCTGCCAATGCCTCAAGCCTGCCGATACTCCGTAAAGACTTTATGATTGATGTGTATCAGATTTATCAGTCTTATCTGATGGGTGCGGACTGCATCTTATTAATCATGGCATGCCTTGATGACTCTCAAGTGCAAGAGCTCCATGCTTTAAGTATCGAGCTAGGAATGGATGTATTAATAGAAGTCCATACAGCGGGCGAGCTTGAACGCGCACTACAGTTGCCGCGCTCAGAGCATAATATCTATGGTATTAATAATCGTGATTTAAATACCTTTGACGTCGACCTACAAACCACGCTGGATTTAAAAAACACCTTATTACAGGCGTTGGCGATCGATGATGCACTGGCTGCCAATCCCAACGACCACTTAAAACGCCCACTTATCGTCACCGAAAGTGGTATCCATAATAGCGATGATATTCGTTTGATGTTAGATCACGATATTCAGCATTTTTTAATTGGTGAGCAGTTTATGAAGACCGATCACCCTGGACAAGCGTTACAATCCTTACTTGCGGGCGTCGCAGCAGACGAGTAAAGTAACCCAAACAGTTTGGACTTAACCAAGCTAGATAGCTTATATTTATAAATTAATGGCTATTAATAATTAATTCATTCATCAACCAACGATACGTTAACTTTATGTCAAACTCTCTATTTTCAAAAGAAATGCAAGACCAGCTCAAAGAGCTAAAAGGCCAACTGAGCAAAGGTCGTGATACCAATTCACCTGAAGGTGACAATCAGAAACCAACAGAGCCTGTTTCGCTACTCAGCCAAAAGCAAGTTAAAAAAACAGTCAAACAGTTGGACAGCGAACATATCGATGATGATAAAGTCCTGTTTATGCAAGCGATGCACGGTGTCAGTCAGCTCGATGACAAAAACGTACGCTCACCTGCCAATGCTGCAAAGGCCGGCAAACCTGATGCCACGACGCTGTCTAAACGTGCGGCGGCTCAAGGTAGCGAAAGCGCGGATTTAAGTGCGGGCTTGTCAGATATGCAAGCACTGCTGAATCCTGTCGCGGCTGAGGCGTACTTGTCTTATAAACAACCAACGTTACAAAATAAGATTTTTGATCAGCTCAAAAAAGGCAAGCTGCGTTGGTATGATGCGGTCGATATTCATGGCTGCACCATCGAAGAAGCACGTGATGCGATGACTCAGTTATTAAGTCAAGCGAAGCAGAACAATGAAACGATGGTAAAAATTGTCCATGGCAAAGGCTCTGAGGCAATCTTAAAAACCTGCGTCAATGGCTGGTTGCGCCAGCTACCAGAAGTATTGGCTTTTTGCTCTGCCCCACCAAAAGATGGCGGTAATGGTGCCGTTTTGGTGCTGCTAAAAAAGCCTAAAGCTGATGGCGAATAAGTATCAAGGTTAAACATAAAAAGGACTGCTGTGAGCGGTCCTTTTTTTATATTAAAAATATCACAGGTTCTTGTATAGCTGATCCAATTTAAAAGCGATGCAGTACTATTGCTGTAATTTTTTCGCAGCCTCTGTCTGCGTAGGCACAGCAAGCAAGAAAAAACGGTACCTGCTGTACGTGATGTAGCGATATTACTTCTCACTGACTATAGCACGCTGTAATGGCTGTACTCTTTTTATTTAAAACTAACTATATCAGCATCAATCCCACTTTTAAGGCGAAGCCATTATGAGCATACAGACGATTGAAAGTACTCAGCAATTAAACGCACACATAACGGCTTTGATTGCTATCGAGCCAAGATTTTCTCAGGTTTATGAGCAAGTGGGTGTGCCTGATTTACGCCATAATACGGGCGGGTTTGAGCAGCTGGTAAGAGCTATGGTCGGTCAACAGCTCTCTGTAGCAGCGGCTACCAGTATTTGGCAACGATTGGTTGATGCAAGCTTGATAAGCCCGAAAATGATTAGCCAAGCAACAGACGAGACTTTGAAAGCAAAAGGATTGTCTAAACAAAAGGTTCGCTATATCCGCTCATTAGTAGATCATGATATAGATTTTTCCGCATTAGAAACCATGCCAGATGAAGAGGTGATAAAAACTCTAACCGCCGTTATCGGCATCGGTCAATGGACCGCTGAGATGTACTTGTTATTTTCATTAAAACGAGCTGACATTCTTGCGGTTGATGATTTAGCCATCAAGGTCGCAGCAATGTCGCTATTAGATCTGACAGAACGCCCAACGCCAAAACAGCTAAAAACACTCACCCAAAACTGGGCACCGCACCGTAGTGCAGCTGGTTTACTGCTCTGGTCTTACTACGGCTTATTACGTAATACAGCCGCCCTCCCTTTATAATACCAAACCCAAAAAGTACGATTAGCCGTGTCAAACTCGCTTAGTCTATAATGCGTAGCACTTACACTCTTTTTCCCTGCTACTCTAGTTTTTGTGAATGTTATAAGTTAAGTGTTATAAGGTAAAGACCATAAGGACAGCCCCTAGTTATAAGGCTGATTCCATATAGAAAAATCGAACTTTCTCTTGGTACGCTTAAACTTACTTTTCTTAAGTATACGGCTTCTATTTTTTAATGCTTTAAGGGTACTATTCTTTTTTAATTTCGCGGAGGCAGTCTTTTTCTTATTGTCCGCCCCGTTATTATCAGCGCTATTACCCTTTTTATCTAAGTCAATCGTGTCCTGTGCACTAGTATCATCACTATCATTTTCCTCACTTAATGCATCACTTACAGGGTCATTTATGTCGCCCTCGATAACCGTTTCTATCTGATGTTGAGGTTCAAGTTCAGCTTGATTGACGATAAGCTGCTGCGTTGGCAGCGCATGCTCAACTTTATATTTTTTGACAAGGGTTAATATCTCAACCAACAAAGTATCTTGTTTGCCATAAAACTCTATAACATCAAAGGAGTTAACATAAGCGCGCAGCTGAATGATATAACAGTCTTGGCGCAACTCTAAAATATTGGCCTGATTCCACTCTTGGTTAGTCAGCTCATGATCGTTCAAAAACTTATCTAAATCCTTGACCATCTTAAAAATAACGTCAATATCCGCATTGCGTTTGATATATAAGTTATGCAAGAAATGAAACATGTCACGTGAAGTATAGTTCTCAATTTGCATCGATGAGAAGTCACTGTTGGGAACAGTAACGACTGTGCGGTCTAATGTACGTACCCGTGATGAGCGGATACCGATATCGATAACCGTACCCGCCTGCGTACCAAAACTACAGTAGTCGCCTATCCGTACTGGGGAGTCAGCCACCACGACCACACTACCGACGAGGTTCTCGATGGTCTTTTGCGCACCCAGTGCTAACGCTAAACCACCAACCCCTAATGCCGCAATACCTGTGGTCAAATCAAAACCTAAATTACCGAAGATGACGATGACGGCAAATATTAATAACAGCGCCTTGACCACCTTGCGGAGCAACCCCAAAATCGAGACTCGTTCAGTATGGTTTTTCTTATAGCTCAAATTCACTGCGCGGGTGAACAATGCATCAACAATACGTAATAATAACCAAGTAATCGCGACCCACGAAGCAATTTCAGTAAAGCGATTAACCGGCTCACGTAGAGTCACTGACACGCCAGCGTAAACCATTACCTCAGACAGTATCAACGCCATAATTACCACAGAAAGTGGCAAAATTACTTTATTAGGGAAAGGTAACGGCACGCCGCGTACACGAGGATAACTGATTCTCAGTAAATGATACGATAGCCAAACCATAATATAAGTCAGCAAAAAACTACTGATAATCATGGCCAGTGCCGCCACCAAATCTACTAACTCGTAACCAAGTAACTTCTTGCCCTCTAGTGAGTCAATCGTATAACGAGAGACCAAAGTCGGTTGGTAGTCTTCTATCACCTCTGGTACTGAGCTAAGCGTATCCGTCGAGAACTGCCAGTATTTTTCACCTTGCTCAGAGACCACTCTTTCTAATAGTAGTGGCACATTTTTTTCGCCGACATTAATAGCACCAACATTTTCTTGGTTTGATGGTAATTGGTCGGTTAGATTGCCTTCGGGGGTGTTATTGATTTGCAAATCAGGCTGAAAGCGGCCACCTGCATCAAGCGCCTGTTTGAATTGCCGTACGATCGTCGTTGGATTGTCAGACTTGGATAAATTTAAATAATTACTGGCCAGCAGATAATCGTTTTCACCCAGCGCCCCAATAAACCCTTGTACCGTATGGCGCGGCGTATCTCGCCCAAATGAATCTGGTATAGAGGTATTATCAGTCGTTTCTTCATTATTATTACTACTACTGCCCACACCCAATATACCAGCTTCAGCAGCAACTGCGCTATGCGGTGCAACTAGGCTCAATATCACAGCAATGAGAAAGGCTATCATTGTGAATGATATTTTAGTAGGTGAAAATGACGGAGGTGGCGCGGTGCTGGTACTCAGATGACGCTTAATAGACAAAACAAACCTCATGGCTTTAATAGTATGACGAAGGACAAGATAAGAGTTGCCACTATAATAGCAATTATTTATGACAGCAATGCTTTTGGTTGGCTTTTATATGGTTGGCTATTTTTATAGTTAACTGTATTAGGGTGTGTCC
Organism: Psychrobacter sp. AOP3-A1-26; assembly: GCF_052378235.1. Classification (NCBI taxonomy): domain Bacteria; kingdom Pseudomonadati; phylum Pseudomonadota; class Gammaproteobacteria; order Moraxellales; family Moraxellaceae; genus Psychrobacter; species Psychrobacter sp. AOP3-A1-26. The sequence goes on along the minus strand of NZ_JBQSXN010000041.1, from coordinate 16,108 downwards.
TCATTTTGAAAATGGTGATAAAAATGAGATAAATTGCAGTCAAACAAGGAAAATAGTACAGATAATATCAAGATATTAGCCAGCTATTTGACGCAGTTTGGCAAGATTTAGCCATTCTTAGCCCATTTAGTTGATTTCGTTCAGATTGAGGACATGCCCTAAGACTATCTATAAAAACGCTGATAATAATGCTAGCAGCTCTTAAGGAAATAAACCTTAGCTCATCATGAAAACTACTCAGCCTATGATGAATAAACATTAGGTTAAAGTAGTTTATAAATCAGGCACTTTTATAGATAATGAGCGCGTGTAATAAATGTATTACTTTTTGTAATTTTTAAATTCTTGACCTTCTCTTCTGTATCTTCTTTATTTGATTAATTTGGAATTAAATATGGCTTTATCACGTGCATTTTCGACTACCTATCTTCGGTTATGTATTTTAAGCACGCTTGGCGTATTTGCCATGAATGCAACAGCTGCCACTAATGAATTAAATGATAGCGAGCTACCAGAAGTTGAGCTTGATAAGATCGTCGTAACCGCTACCCGTACAGCGACTAAAATCAGTAATACCATCGCTCAAACCCGAGTAATTGATAAGGAAGAGCTGCAACACCATCAAGGTCAAAGCGCACTTGATGTTCTTAAGCGCCAACCAGGTATCAGTCATTATACCAATGGTGGGACCGGAACCACCTCTAACTTCTATATGCGAGGCTATAACAGCAATCAAATTCTAGTACTTATAGATGGCGTACGCTATAGCTCAATCAGTGCTGGTGGTGCAACCCTTAGCTTATTGCCTGCAGATCAAATCGATCGTATCGAAATCTTATATGGCGCCTCAGGTTCTAGTATCTATGGCGCAGACGCGATGGGCGGCGTGATTCAAGTCTTTACAAAAGGTCGTGATGCAGAACAAAGCCATTTCTCTGTTACTGCTGGCGTAGGCTCTCATGATCAATACTTATACGGCGCTAGTGCCCAAATTAATAATGATAGTGGTACGACTCTAAGTCTATCAGCCAGCCATAATGAAACAGATGGTTTTAATGCCACTTTGCCGGACCCTAGCAATCCATACTCGTCTTACAATGGCGATGATGATGGCTTTAAAAGTGACAATGTGAGTTTGGCGATAACACAACGCATCAATGAGCAATGGTTAGCGGGTGCTAGTGCTTTATACAGCAAGTCCACGACAGACTTTGATGATGGTGATTTTGAAAACGCCCATGCAGACCAAGAAAATGGAGCCGCTCAGGCGTTTGTTGATTGGCGTTATCTGCCTGGCTCATCCTTAAAGCTTCAATACGGTCACTCAATTGATAAGAGTGATACTTATGGTCAATTTGGTGACGTATTTAATACTAAGCAAGATCAAGTTAGCTTGATTGGACAACACAAACTAGCAGTTGGCCAAGGTATCTATGGGTTAGAGTACCTTAACCAAGGTCTCGATAGTACTGCTTATGACGTCAATGATCGTGATGTGAAAAGTGCATTTTTAGGATACGTATTAGCAAACAATCAATTCGATGCTCAAGCCAACCTACGGTTTGATGATGACTCACAATATGGTAATGAAACCACCTATAACTTAGGCGGTGCTTATCATATTAATCCTAATATACGCGCTGGGGTTAACTACGCTAAAGGATTCCGCGCCCCTACCTTTAATGACTTATACTATCCTGGCTCAGGAAATACTGACTTGAAGCCTGAAACCAGTGATAACTACGAAGCCTTTATGGAGTACGACACTGATATTCAGTCTACACGGTTAACCGGTTACTATAGTAAAGTAGAAGATTTGATTGGCTATGTTGCTAAGCCCACCCCAAGCAATCCGTTTGGTGGTAGCAGCGAAAACGTTGATAAAGCCAAAATCAAAGGTGTGACATTAACGTCAGACTGGGTCGTTGATAACTACCTATTTGGTGGTAGCTATGACTATCAGCAAGCAAAAGATGATAGTAACGGAATGAATGATGGTAACTTCCTGTCTATTCGTCCCGAACATCAAGGGTTGGTATATGCTGGTTATCGCCTACCAAGCTTGGATATCCGCGCTGAATATGAACACGTAGGTGATTATTATAGCAATGTCGCCAATACAGACTCACAATTGGTCGACTCTTATGGCTTAGTGAATATCAGTGGTAACTATAAACTGACTGACAATCTATCGATGACCGCACGTCTAAACAATATTACTAATAAAAAATATATTACCCTGCCCGGTTATGATACTGACGGTATCAACTTCTTCACCTCACTTACTTATAACTGGTACTAAGCTTATTTAGCGCCAGTTATAAATTAGGTCATAAATAATTAAGGTCATCACTCGATGGCCTTTTTTTATGGTATTAGAAATCTCATCATCATTTGATATGCCATGATTGCCTATTATTTATATCAGTCAATAGGTGACAATCTAGGTTGCATCTATTACAATAATCACCCTCCGAGAGGTGTTGCGCCATAATCATTGATTACTGCATTTAAGCTATATCGCTGTGCATATTATTCATTATGTTAGGCTCGGTAACTGTTTAATAATCACTCCGCTGATTATTGACAGCGCAAATAACGGCACCTGCGTTTTTATTCTTTTTATCATAAATTAACCACTGATAGGAGCATATTATGGACGCAGTGTCTAACACCCCATCTGCCCATACGATCGATCCCTCTTTCACTGACTATAAAGTCGCTGACATCAGCTTAGCTGATTACGGCCGCCGTGAAATCACCCTTGCTGAAGCCGAAATGCCTGCCCTGATGGGTTTGCGTCGTCGCTACGAAGCAGAACAGCCGCTTAAAGGCGCGAAAATCGCTGGCTGTATCCACATGACTATTCAGACTGCCGTTCTTATCGAGACGCTGATTGCGCTCGGTGCCGAAGTACGCTGGACGTCATGTAATATCTTCTCAACCCAAGACCATGCTGCGGCTGCGATTGCTGCTGCTGGTATTCCAGTATTTGCATGGAAAGGCGAAACTGACGAAGAGTACGAATGGTGCTTACGTCAACAAATCCACGTTGGCGGTGAAGCGTCTGGTCAGCTTTGGGATGCAAACCTAATCTTGGATGACGGCGGTGACTTAACTGCTTTGATTCATAATGATTATGCCCAATTGCTGGATAATATCCATGGTATTTCAGAAGAAACCACTACTGGCGTCCATCGCTTGGTTGAAATGCTTGGTAAAGGCACGCTAAAAGTACCTGCTATCAACGTCAATGATGCGGTCACCAAGTCTAAAAACGACAACAAATACGGCTGCCGTCATAGCTTAAATGACGCTATCAAACGTGCTACTGACATGTTCCTTGCTGGTCGTCGCGCCTTAGTTATCGGTTATGGCGATGTGGGTAAAGGCTCGACGCAAAGCTTACGTCAAGAAGGTATGATTGTCCGTGTTTCAGAAGTCGATCCTATCTGCGCGATGCAGGCATGTATGGACGGTTTTGAAGTACTATCACCATATATCAATGGCGATAACAGCGGTGGCGCAGAAAACATCAATACTCGCTTGCTCGAAGACACCGACATGATTGTCACCACTACCGGCAACTATCATGTTTGTGATAGACATATGCTAGCGGCGCTTAAACCGGGTGCAGTGGTTTGTAACATCGGTCACTTTGATACCGAAATCGACACGCAGTTTATGCGTGATAACTGGCGCTGGGTTGAGATTAAACCACAAGTCCATCAAATCTTCCGCTCAGACGATGAAAACGACTATTTAATTTTGCTTGCTGAAGGTCGCTTAGTAAACCTAGGTAATGCGACTGGTCACCCATCACGCGTGATGGACGGCTCATTTGCCAACCAAGTACTAGCGCAAATGTATCTGTTCGAAGAAAAATTTGCAGAGCTACCAGCTGATACACGTGCTGATAACTTATACGTCAAAGTATTGCCTAAGAAACTTGACGAAGAAGTCGCTGCTGCGATGGTTGCTGGTTTTAACGGTACGCTAACTAAGCTGACTGAAAAACAAGCTGAGTACTTGGGTGTGCCTGTAGAAGGTCCATTTAAGCCTGACGCTTATAAATATTAAAAGGAGCCAGACTGTGACTAAGCCTGCTTTCTCCTTTGAGTTTTTTCCGGCCAAAACTGAGCAAGGTCATGAGAAGCTACTCAGTACTTATGATGAGCTGAATAAGCTATCACCGAGCTACTTTTCGGTGACTTATGGGGCTGGCGGCTCAACCCGTAGCCGCACCTTGGATATTGTTCAAGCCTTATGCGCACGCGGTCAGACCGATGTTGCACCGCACATGTCTTGTATCGGTGATGATAAAGCGGAAATCGCTGAATTGCTGGAGCATTACAAAAGCTTAGGCATTAAGCGTCTGGTAGCACTACGTGGTGACTTGCCATCAGGGCAAGTTGGTATGGGTGAGCTGCCGTTTGCGTTAGACTTGGTTAAGTTTATCCGTGAACACTCAGGTGACCACTTCCGTATAGAGGTAGCGGCCTACCCTGAGATGCATCCCCAAGCGCGTAGTTTTGAGTTCGATGTTGATAACTTGGTTAATAAATATCAAGCTGGTGCCAATTCTTCGATTACCCAGTTTTTCTATAACGCCGATAGCTATTTATATCTGCGTGACAGCTTAGAGAAACGCGGTATCGATACCGTGGCGCAGCCATTGGTTGCTGGTATTATGCCGATTACCAACTCTAGCAATCTGGTACGTTTTGCTGATAGCTGTGGCGCAGATATTCCGCGTTACGTGCGTAAGCAATTGGCCGACTTTGGCGACGACCGCAAAGCCATTCGCGAGTTTGGTTTTGAGGTGGTACACCGTCTTTGTGAGCGTTTAATCACTGAGGGCGCGCCCGCCATGCATTTTTATAGCATGAATAAGGTTGAGCCTAATAAACGTTTGGTTGAAGCTTTAGGACTGTCTACTTAGAATCCTCTACTTAAACCGGTACTATATTGATTAGCTTAAAAACTGGCGTTCTTAGGAGTGCCAGTTTTTTTTGGTATTACGATTGCATTAATGACAAACCCTTTACCCACTCAAATGATATTCTGCTAAGATACTGAACATATATCATGACTGCCATTATAGGAATAAGTAACTTTGCGACGTTTTTTTTATGCCACCAGTGATGAATCAAATCTAACCTACCCTCAGCTTAATAGTTTGCCTATCGGCGCTGATATTGAGTTAACAGAGAGTATCGTTCATCATTGGTGCCGGGTATTACGAGCCAATATTGGCGATCGAGGTATTTTATTTGATGGCTTTGGCGGTGAGTATCAAGTGCAGCTAAAAACTATCAGCAAAAAGCACGCCACGGTAACGTTATTGGCTCATATCAATGAAGACCGTAGTGCATCCGTATCAACTAAAGTCGGTCTGGTGATGAGTCGCGGCGAACGGATGGATTATGCGATTCAGAAGTCGACTGAGCTTGGGGTGACTGCTATTCAACTGCTAAGCAGTCATCATGGCGAGGTTAATCTAAAACCTGCACAAGTCGAAAAAAAGCTTGCACACTGGCAGCAGATCGCTATTGCCGCCTGTGAACAATGTGGACTCAATCGCCCACCGCTTATCCTTGCCCCGCTATCTATCACTGACTGGCTGAAACAATTAGAAGCCAATCCCTATAAGCCTTCCAAAACTTCAAACACAGAAACAACGGTCAGCTCTATCGTAGCCATGCTTAGCCAAAGTCCCTATTATAAAGTATTACAGCAACCAGCCGACTTGAGACTACAGTTAAGCGTGCCAGCAGAAGGACAACCCGCTAGGCCTGAATCCTTATCCACCGTGCTAAAACAACAAACCCCTTATATTGAGCTCTTGGTTGGCCCTGAAGGCGGACTTAGCAGCGATGAATGCGCACAAGCCGCAAACGTGGGTTTTAAGCCTTGGCAAATCGGCACGAGAGTCTTACGTACTGAGACCGCACCCGTGGTTGCGCTAGTCACCCTACATGCTCTCAGTCATTAGTTTGTAATACTGTCACGCTATCTATTAATCAATTTTGACGTAATGAGTTCAGTTATGACCGCTTTTACACCTATGCCACTGGCAGACAAACAGCAATTATTGGTTAAATTATGTGAGCAATTTGAAGATGCTATATTCATCTTAGATAAAAATTTACGCTATTTATCGGTCAATGCCACCTATGAGCTAATGCTTGGTTATACGGAGGATTTTTTGCTTGGTCGACCACTTGGTATATACGCGACAAAGTTTTTATCAGAAGAAGAAAGCGCGATTTTAAAAGACATTACTAATTGCTTAGATAGTACTGGCTTTTATGAAAGTAATTTTTCGATGCCAAACCGTTATGGACAGATACTTGAATGTCATATGACTTATCGCAAGATTTGTATTGAAGATTCTGTTTATTATATTGGCATGGTGCGTGATATGTCCTCGGCGGTCAAAGACCAAAAACAGGTAGCCCACTTGCTCAATTATGATCAATTGACTGGCCTACCTAACCGTAAGGTATTCTTGAGTCAAGCCAGTGACTTACTGTTAGACAGTTCCCAAAAAGTCGTCATTGTGCGCTTAAATATTGACCGTTATCGTAACCTTGCCAGCCTACTAGGCCCTGATGGTATCAACACGTTGATAAAAAGCTTTGTCACTCGTCTCAAAGCGCTAAAACTGGATAATTTGCACTGTTTTTCACATTTTGGCGGTGACGATTTTGCTTTATTGTTTGAATGTAATGGTGCCAACATAATACACAATCAGCTGACCAGTTTGATGCAAATGTGTGAGCGACCCTTTTCTTTAGAAGACAATGCAGCGACAGACACCGATATTTATTGTCATATATCGGTCGGGGTCAGCTACTTCCCTGAAGACGATGAAGAGTTGATAGGATTATTGACCAAGGCTGAAAAAGCATTACATTATGCCAAGCAGCAAGGCGGGGACGATATCTGCTGGTACGATACGGCAATTGATGAGGCCACAGCTGGCGGTTTACAGCTAGAAGCTGAGCTGAGATCAGCTGCTATTGAAGGTCAATTTATACCTTATTACCAACCAAAATTTGAATTAATGACTGGCATCATCATTGGATTTGAGGCGCTTGTACGCTGGCAGCACCCAACTCGTGGACTGTTAAAACCCATACACTTTATCGATGCTATTATCACTCACAAACTGTCGTTTGATCTGTTCACACAAATGGCCATTAAAATCACCAAGCAGATATCTGTTTGGCAACAGCAAGGCTTCTTTCAGCACATTTGTATCAACGCTGATGCCGCTGAATTTAGCCACCCTGATTTTTTTGAAATGGTAAATAGTCTACTGGTACAGCATGATATCTCTGCGCATCAGCTGCATATCGAAGTGACTGAATCCTCTTTAATTCAGCGTCATGCCCATGTCAAAAAACAACTGGATTTGCTCAAAGCACTCGGTGTGTGTCTTGCGCTAGATGACTTTGGTACTGGCTACGCCTCTTTAAGTTACTTACAACAATACCCCTTTGACTTTATTAAAGTTGACAAAAGTTTTATTTCTAACATCGAAACCGATCGTACCCAGCAAGCCATTGTAAAGGCTATTTTGGATTTGGCAGTGGCCTTGGATATGCAAGTGGTCGCAGAAGGTATCGAAACCGAACAGCAGCGCGATATACTTTTAGCGATGGGTTGTCAGTATGGTCAAGGCTATTGGTTTGGCAAACCTGTCACGGCCCAGGCAGCGACCGAGATGTTGATTCAGCAATACGCCACCAAACAAACCTAAGATAGTTAGTATTTTTTGACCCACTATCACCAGTATTTTCATAGAGTTATTCGCAGTATCCTGTAGCGCCTAACGTCGATTGCACAACCGATGCAAGATGGGTTCATGACTTATCAGTGCTGTCACCAAACTTGTATAATCCCCTATGAAAGCCTATCTTTTATAGTGAATTTGTTAGGTCTCATAAAATTTTAAACCGATTCTAACAATCACCATTCTTTTCAATACCATTTTAGCTAATCAATAATTTAAATGATCTGCATGACTGCTTATCATTGATTTAGTTTCTTTAAATTAAAGTAGGCAATATCGAGGCACTAAATAAAAACGCCCTCACCTGCTTACGATTGATTATTATTGGTTATATTCCCAAAAGGACAGGAAGTTATGCAATATAAAGCACCCTTACGTGATATCAAATTTGTCATGCATGAGTTACTTGATAGCGAAAGCCACTATAAAACATTACCTGCATTTCAAGAAGCAGATCGTGAACTAATGGACAGCTTATTTGAGATGGCGGCAAGCTTTGCTGAAAATGAGCTGTCACCACTCAATCAAAGCGGTGATGCTGAAGGCTGCCAGTTTAACAATGGTCAAGTCACCACACCAAAAGGCTTTAAAGAAGCGTATAAAGAGTATTGTGAACTAGGTTTCCCTGCATTGTCTGCTGAAGAAGAATTCGGCGGTCAGAACATGCCGTTTTCATTGTCTACGGTCATTAATGAGATGGTCGGCACGGCAAACTGGTCATTCTCTATGTACCCTGGCCTATCGCATGGTGCTATCCAAACCATCGAGCATCACGGTACGGACGAACAAAAACAAACTTACCTAGAAAAAATGGTCACCGGCGAATGGTCAGGTACCATGTGTTTGACCGAGGCACATGCCGGTTCTGACTTGGGTATTATCCGTACCAAAGCTGAACCAAAAGAAGATGGCAGCTATAGCATCACCGGTCAAAAAATCTTTATCTCAGCGGGCGAGCACGACTTAACCGACAATATCATCCATATCTGTTTAGCTCGCCTACCAGGTGCGCCAGCTGGTACTAAAGGCATCTCGTTGTTTATCGTCCCTAAAGTGATGGTCAACGAAGACAACAGCCTAGGTGAAAATAACCAAGTAGCGTGTGGCTCTATCGAACACAAAATGGGTATCAAAGCCTCAGCCACTTGTGTGATGAACTTCGACGGCGCAACAGGTTACCTAATTGGCCCTGAAAACCGTGGTCTACAGTGCATGTTTACCTTTATGAACGTGGCTCGTATTGGCACGGCAGTCCAAGGCCTGACGGCAGCAGAATATGCATTCCAGGGCTCACTGACGTATGCCACAGACCGCTTAGCGATGCGTTCATTATCAGGTGCTAAAGCGCCAGATAAAGTCGCTGATCCTATCATCGTCCATCCAGCGGTTCGTAACATGCTATTGACTGAAAAAGCCTTTGCAGAAGGTGGTCGCGCATTGGTTTATTACCTCTCACATTTTGCAGATACTGTGGCAAAAGGCGAAGGCGATGATCTTAAGTTTGCTGACCAAATGCTGTCATTATTGACCCCTATTGCCAAAGCGTTCTTGACCGAAACTGGCCTAGAAGCAGCCAACCATGGCGTACAGGTTTATGGTGGTCACGGCTATGTTAGCGAATGGGGTATGGAGCAAAACGTCCGTGATACGCGTATTGCTTGCTTGTACGAAGGCACCACTGAGATCCAAGCACTTGATCTATTAGGTCGTAAAGTGCTCGGCTCACAAGGTAAGCTGCTAGCAAACTTTGTTCAAATCATCCAAAAATTCTGCGAAGAAAACAAAGACAACGACGAGATGGGTCAGTTTATCCGCCCACTTGCCAAGCATCTAAAAGAATGGGGCGAGCTGACGTCACGTATTGGTATGCAAGCGACTGAAAACCCAGATGCGGTCGGCGGCGCAGCAGTTGATTACATGTACTTTAGTGGCTATGTCACCCTAGCCTACTTATGGGCGCGTATGGCACTCATCGCACAAACCGAAATCGCTAACGGTAGTAGCGAGCAGGCGTTCTATGATGCCAAAGTGAAAACCGCGCAGTTCTACTTCGCTAAGTTACTGCCACGTACGACGACCCATGTACAACGCATCAGCACTGGCGTTGAACCATACATGAGCATGGATGTGGATCAGTTCGCTTTTTAATTAGAGGCTAAACACTGCTACTACTGTATTTTTATCGGCAACATACTCAAGTGTGTTGCCGATTTATTTTGTGGGTATATTGCAATGAAAAACACCGTTTATAGATGGTAATTAGCTATTCTTGTTACATCGCTATGGTTTTTAAGATCTATTTAAGTACTTCAATAGTCTATACTGACTTTTGGTGCACGGACAATTCACGAAGAAACACCCCAGCGCACACGCTTATTTGTTAAACTTTGATTATTAATCACCGAGATTAAATCAAAAGAACAATTGATATTCTTAACCACTCCAATTTTATTTATTTGAACCAAAGGAATGTTTATGGCTGTTTATAATGCCCCTCTTAATGACATGCGCTTTATCTTAAATGATGTGTTTAATGCGCCTAAATTCTGGCAAAACAATGAAAACCTAGCTCATGTTGACATGGAAACAGTCGATATGATTTTGGAAGAAATGGCAAAACTGTCAAAAAACATTCTATTACCTATCAACCGCAGTGGTGATGAAGAAGGCGCCACTTTCGAAGGCGACGGTGTCGTCACGACCCCTACTGGCTTTAAAGACGCTTATAAGCAATATGCTGAATCAGGTTGGGTTGGCTTAAGCGGTAACGCTGAATACGGTGGTCAAGGCTTCCCAAAAATGGTCACCATGCTGACCGAAGAGATGGTATTCACTGCCAACCAATCGTTTGCCCTCTACCCTAACTTGACCGTTGGTGCGACGCTTTGCCTAAATGCGGCTGGTTCAGAAGAGCAAAAACAAACCTATCTAGAAAAAATGTATGCTGGTGAATGGGCTGGCACCATGTGTTTAACAGAGCCACATGCCGGTACTGACTTAGGTATTATTAAAACCAAAGCCATACCAAATGATGATGGTAGCTACGATATTTCTGGTACCAAAATCTTTATCACTGGTGGTGAGCACGACTTAACTGAAAATATCATTCATTTGGTATTGGCAAAAACGCCAGACGCCCCTGCTGGCTCAAAAGGCATTTCATTGTTTGTTGTACCAAAATTCTTGGTTAATGAAGATGGCAGCCTAGGCGAGCGCAACACCCTAGCCGTCGGCTCTATCGAACACAAAATGGGCATTAAAGCTTCGGCGACTTGTGTGATGAACTTTGATAGTGCCAAAGGCTGGATGGTTGGTGCTGAAAATACCGGTCTGTCATCGATGTTTATCATGATGAACTATGAGCGCGTGACTATGGGTCTGCAAGGCCTTGGTGGTTCTGAGCTTGCTTATCAAAACGCGGCACTATATGCCAATGACCGTGGTCAAGGCCGTAGTGACACGCAGCTACAAAGTCCAGAAAAACCAGCTGACGCCATCATTTATCATGCCGATGTGCGCCGTATGCTACTGAACGCCAAAGCCAACACTGAGGCATCGCGTTGCTTTGCTATGTACGTCGCCAAAAACCTTGACGAAGAGAAATTTAGTACCGATCCTGAGTCGGCAAAAGCTGCCGCCGCGCGCGTTGCCCTACTAACGCCAGTGGCCAAAGCATTCTTGACCGATAAAGCACTAGAAGCCACGGTTGATTGCCAGCAAGTCTTTGGTGGTCATGGCTATATCCGCGAATGGGGTATGGAGCAAATCGTTCGTGATACGCGTATTGCGCAGATTTATGAAGGCACTAACGGCATTCAGGCGCTTGATTTATTAGGTCGTAAAGTGGCGAAAAACAACGGCAAATACGTTAGCCATTTTTTAGGTGAGATTCGTGACTTTGTCAATAATATGCAAGCAGATCATGGTATCAAGCAAGCGACATTAGATGCTGCCGATACGATTGAGGCGCTAACCAACACGGTACTGGCCAACATTGGCGAACGTAAAAATGAAATTAACGGCTGTGCCGTTGACTATATGCATGCCTTCGGTTACCTCGCTTATTCATACATGTTTGCATTGATGGTGGAAGCGGCCAACGGTAAAGAAGGTGAGTTTTATACCAATAAAGCCAAACTTGCTGATTATTTCGTCGGTCGTATCTTGCCACGCATTGATGCTCATGCACAAATGGTTCAAGCAGGTAGTGATCCAATGATGAATTTTGATCTTGACTACTTTGATGTGCCTGCAAGCTAAATAACATTACAGACTTACTTATAAAACTCTAAGTGAGAGGACAGTTATATAACTGTCCTTTTTTTTGCCAAAATAATTTTTATAAGAATATGGTCATTGAAAAGTAATATCTATAAATCACGTACTGCTGGTATAAACTTTCCTTGCTTGCTGTGCCTACGCAGACAGAGGCTGCAAAAAATTTATACCAACAGCACTGTAGCATTTTGGCTCTAACGACAAAAATAACTGCTAACAAAATAATTAACTATCGTTGCTTGGTTATGATTAAAATAACGCAAGACAGAATATCGCTCGCAGCCTGAGGGCGGGTTAAAATAATTATAACCAAGGATGCAATGTGTCAGAAATAAAACACATTTTACAGCAGATTACGGCCTTAAGTGATGTGCCCGATCCTGCGGTACTTAAACGCTTAGTAGCTGAGCTGCGGGTCAGTGATAAAGAACCTGCGTTGGCCAATGAAAACATGCAAGCACTGATTGACATCCTTCGTCAGCATCCTGAGCATGGCGATGGACTGTCTAGCTTTGTCTTAAAACTCATCATTCAATACCGCCAAATTGCTCTGTATACCGACACTGGTATCATGTCAGATCAAGGATTTTTTAATAGCTTACGTCGCCTCATTGGTCATCGTTTTTTACCATTATTGCCGCAAGAGGATTCAGTCGTTGAACTAATCGGTTATTTGTTTGATAAGCACTCTGATGAACGCTGGCTAGCCAATATTGAAAAAAACAAATGGGATGAGCTGGTTGAGCTGCTCAAAGTACAAGAGAAGCACTTAGATTTAGTGGCAACGGCAAAAAACAGTATTTTGAATGCTATTATTATCCTATCTTATCGCATCAGCGGTATCGGTTTGCATCCTGATCTGATGGAATCTTACCCGCAAATATTAAATTATTCAGCGTCTTTTGTGGCACAAAATCAAGAAGCCGTACTATTCGTTAATCAATACAGGCAAGCACATGAGCTTGATACCTTAACCGATATTACCCCTGAACATGCCGTCGACCCAGCGCCGCTGCTGGTCATGATCGAGCAGTGCGAAGACATAGTCGCTACAGTACGTAAACGTATCTACAAGACGGGAATCTCTATTCGTTTGACCAATATGATGCTGCGCTTGGATCAAAGTCTTCAGCGTATGCGCATCTTAACCGAGCTGGTGACCGATGGTAATAAAAACCGAGATCGCGCCGTTATTGAGCTGATACAAACGCTGATTACCACCGCCAATCGCCGTTATAGTATTGGCTACTTGATTGATAACAATACCAAATTACTCTCGCGCAAAGTCACTGAAAATGCCAGCCGTGTCGGTGAACATTACATCAGTACCGATAAAGCGGGCTATCAAAAGATGTTTAAAAAGGCCTCTATCGGCGGCTTTGTTATTGCTTTCATGGCCACTATTAAAATATTGGCGTACCAATTGGCACTCGCTCCGATGGGACGAGCCTTTATTAACAGTATGATTTATGGCTTGGGTTTTGTTTTTATCCATGTCATCCGTGGTACGGTTGCGACCAAACAGCCCGCTATGACTGCTGCAGCCATAGCCTCGACCATATCTGATGGCTCGGGGAAAAAATCACACCAGCTGACTAAGCTATCAGAATTGGTCGTCGATATTTTGCGTACTCAATTTATCGCCATTATGGGTAACGTCATGTTAGCGATACCCGTTGCGCTTATTATCTCTTTTGCGTGGCTGCAATATACAGGCGTGCCGATGATCGATTCTGAAAAAGCGGGACACCTGCTCCATGAGCTTGATCCTTTTCGCTCGCTGGCGCTGCCCCACGCTGCCATTGCTGGGGTGTATTTATTTCTGTCGGGTCTCATTGCCGGCTACTACGATAATTTAGCCGTTTATAACAATGTAGGCGCGCGTATCCAACGTCATAGACTGTTAAAGTACATATTACCCAAGTCCTGGCTACAGCGTCTAGGCGGCTTTGTAGAGGCTAACCTTGGCGCAATCATGGGTAACTTTTTATTCGGGGTATTCTTGGGTAGTACCGCGACTATTGGTTTTATATTTGGCTTACCAATTGATATTCGTCATATTGCCTTTGCCTCGGCTAATTTGGCGCACGGCTTATTCAATATCTCCGCCGATGATATAAGTTGGAGTGTTATTTTAGTATCCATTCTTGGTGTAGCGCTTATTGGTATCGTCAATCTGATGGTCAGCTTCTCGCTAGCGTTATTTGTGGCATTGCGTTCTAAAGAAGTCAAATTCCTTGAATGGAGTCGTTTATCCAAGCAGATTTTTAGTCACATACTAAGCCATCCTTCTGACTTTTTTTGGCCACGTGATAAGCCAATGAAATACGCGCGTATCGATAGCCAAGGGCATATGATATTTGATGATACCTCAGCGCAAAAAGGGGGAAAACCGTTACCCAGTAATTATGTCGTCAGGCGGTTATCTGATGCCAGAATCCTACCTAAATCTAAACAAGCTAGTACCCAAAACGCATCAACAAATACCAACATATACTATGACAACCAGCCCAAAGGCGAACATCATCAATCTCAAGCATCTCCTAAAGGAGTCGTCGATCTTGATGATGGCTTAATAGATAACGAGCTCAATAGTGTGCCTTATACTGATGACATTCAATATGATCAAGCGACTAAAATACTCAATAACCTCACTAATGCTCATGGTCAGGCAACGGACAATGAACAACCTCATGCTAGCAACGATGTTAAGCCTGCGGGCGACGCCAAAACACCTTTACCAAAACCAAAAAAGCCACCAAACTTACCCAGTTAATGGGTTTATTTGATGGCTGGACTGGTTACTTTTAAATATAGAGTTAAAATACTTTAAAAACGCTACGATACTGCGGGTATAGTTTTTTTGCAGCCTCTGTCTGCGTAGGCACAGCAAGCAAGAAAAAACGGTACCTGCAATACGTGATGTAGCGATATTACTTCTCACTGACTATAGCTACCTAAAAAATAACTTTTTCATATACTTATAATTATGACGTGTCTTCATATTATGATTGTGGCAGTAAGCAATGGGCACTTGAGGTTATAGCTTTACCGTCACTTAATCGATAGGCCAATAGATGATTGCCCCAAACGCAGCCACCATCAAGCGCACGCGCATAAGGCAAATCAACCTCACCTTTTAGCGCCGCCCAGTGACCAAATAATATCTTACGGTTGCGCGGCACCTGCCATTCAAACCAAGGCAAAAAATCTTTGGGCATTCGCTCATCCAAACCTGCAGAAAAGCTAAACTCCAGCGACCCATCCTGTTGACACAAACGCATACGAGTAAAGTAGTTAGCAATCGCTCGCATTTTAGTAAAGCCATTAATATCTGTATGCCAGTTATCGGCTGTTTTCCTATATAAGTGCGGCAATAAGCGATCAAGCTGTTTTAAGCTGGCTTGTAGTTGTGACTCCAATTGCTGCGCATAATTCGCTGCTTCCTCAATACTCCAATGTGGAGGAATACCTGCATGCACCAACACCGTATGCTCATCAGGGTAAGCCAATATCGGCTGATGGCGTAGCCATTCAAGCAACTCATCGCAATCATCAGCAGCAAAAATCGGTGCGGTCTTATCTTTTTTCTTGATTTTCGTCGCGCCGCGCCAGACGGCAATTAGATTAATATCGTGATTACCAAGCACCGTTGCAGCCGCCCCTTGCTCACAAAGTGCTTTGACATGGCGCAACGTATTTAACGAATCTTCGCCGCGTGCTACTAAATCCCCAGCAAACCATAGTTTGTCTTGGGTAGGATCAAAGTCCAAGGTTTCAAGTAGCTGAAGGTATGCCGCATAGCACCCTTGCAAGTCACCGATGACATACTGCTGGCGAAAACTCATAAAACCTCTATATTTTTTTATTAAGCTTCTTGCAAAAGACAGAAGCCAATTTCGAAACTCACTAAGCCTGCGAACAGCTTTATTCTTAAGTCATAACGCTTGTAACGATTTCGGTAGCACGCAGCCACAATTTTAAACAGCTTGATTCAGCCTATTTTAGGCTCAATCATAATATGAAACT
>NZ_JBQSXN010000040.1:0-27075 GCF_052378235.1 Psychrobacter sp. AOP3-A1-26 | reverse complement strand
ATAATAATTTTTACATTGATGTTTATTAAAGATTTTATAACAAGTAACTCGTTTATCATTTATGCGACGTGAGTTTGCCATTGATGCGCGCCAAGTTTTAGCATTAGCGCATCACCTGCCTGCAATACCCCAACGCCACTTGGCGTACCGGTCATAATGACATCACCAGCTTGCAGGCTAAAAGCATGGCTGATATTGACCAGTAATTCATAGACTGGAAATAGCATCAAAGCGCTATCGCCATCTTGCTTGAGCTCATCATTGATAGTCAGCTGATAATGTACGTTTTTGAAGTCAGCGAACGCTTGTGGATCAAGCCAATCACCTAGCACGCAAGCACCATCGAAGCACTTAGCGCGCTCCCACGGATGACCTTTTTCTTTTAGCTTAGATTGTAGCTCACGCAAGGTCAAATCCAACCCTAAGGTCACGCCACCAATTGCTTGCTTAGCCTGTTCAATCGTTGCTGCAGATAAATCTGCTGACAGCTGAATACATAGCTCGGCCTCGTAATGCGTCTCACCAAACTGCTCTGGATTTGGACGCACAATACCATCACGCATAGAAACAACTGAAGACGCTGGCTTCATAAACAGCATCGGCGAAGTAGGCACTTCATTGCCCAATTCACGAGCATGCGCGGCATAGTTGCGACCGACGCAGACAACTTTACCGATAGTCGCCCGTAACTGCTCATTGGTGTTTTTCGCGCTATGATTATTATCACTGTTATTGACGCTATCAACAATGGCACTAGCGATAGACATATGGGGCGATTGGCTCATACTAAACTCTCAAAACAAAGGATGGCTATTATTATCAGGAGTAATTACAGCACTATAGGATCTGTCTCACCTGCAAACAGCAAGCAAAAAATACAGGCAATAACACTGTATCTTTTCTAAAATGAATCCACTATATCTACCATTACCATTACCATTAACCCTAAACCATTAAGGAATGGTATTGGTAATCACATCTGGTGGCACATAACTTGCGTGACGGTTCATACGCTTTTCAAACAATCTAAAGCTAAATAGAATCACCCACGATAATAAAAGATAGACAATACCGGCGGCAAAGAATAACTCCATCAAGGTATAAGTCCGCGCACTAATCGTCCGCGCGACGCCAGTGATGTCCATCAAGGCGATGGTGGAGGCTAGCGCACTACCCTTTAGCATAAAGATAACTTCATTACTGTAAGCTGGAATGACAATACCAAAGGCACGCGGTAAAGTAATACGCGTCAGCTTTTGCCATTTTGACATACCAATCGCGTCGGCGGCTTCAAGCTCACCTACAGGGATATTCTGAATAGCACCACGAATAATCTCGGCTAAGTACGCGCTGGTATTTAAAGTAAAGGCAATGATGGCACACCAGTAAGCTTGGCTAAGTACCGGCTCCCATAAGAACGACTCACGTACGGCTTCAAATTGACCAAGACCGTAGTAAATCAAAAATATCTGCACCAGTAACGGTGTACCGCGGAAAAAGAAAATATATAAAAACGGTAACACCTGCACTGTCCAACTTTTGGACAGCCGCAATAACGCCAAAATCAAACCAAATAACAGCCCGATAACCCCTGAGAACACCACCAGCTGTACGGTCAATACCGCGCCACCAAGTAAGTCAGGGATATGGTCAAAAATGACCTGCCAATTCCAATCCATAGTATCTCTCCTCTACCCTATGGTCGATTGACGGTGAGTGGTTTGACGGCTGAGCTTTTTAGCATAGCGCGCCGCTGGATTGGCGCGCCATTCAAGCCACATCATAAAGCCAGTAATCAACATGGTCAGACCCAAATAGATAATCGCCGCTGCCATATAAAAGGTAAATGGCTGCTGTGTTGACTGCGCCGCACGCGAAGATTGATACATGATATCCTTGAGACCCACGACCGAGACCAATGCCGTGTCTTTGAGCAATACCAAAAATAAATTGCCCAGTCCTGGCAATGCAATCTGCCATACTTGCGGTAAGGTAATACGATAAAAAGTCTGAAAAGGACGCATCCCAATCGCTTGCGCCGCTTCATTTTGCCCTATCGGAATCTCTTGAATCGACATGCGGAAAATTTCAGTCGCATAAGCCCCAAAAGCAATAGACAGCGCCATCACCCCGCCCCAAAAAGCACTAATTTCGACATAGTCGTTATAGCCAAACTTTTTGAGGACGCTCATTAGCAGTATAGAACCGCCATAATAGATAAACAGTACCAACAGCAACTCAGGAATACCGCGCATCGTAGCGGTATAGACAGTCGCAAGTTTACGCAACAGCCAGATATTAGACAGTTTCGCTGTCGCACCGAGCAGGCCTAGAGCCAAACCGATGATTAAGCTGGTCATAGCAAGCTTTATGGTGACGGTAGCGCCGCTCAATAAAAGCGCGCCAAATCCTTGTAAATCAAACACAATTATCCACTCAGTCTCTTTATATTAGCAAGTTGCAAAATATGAGTTAAAAGAATCAGCATCAATAGCTGAGCGCTGCTGATAAACGTATTGTAGACCAAATAGATAATGGCCGCTTGCGTCATAGATTGACGTCAGATGCATACGATTATTGCTGCGGTAATTGACACAGTAGAAATGAGCGCTGATTTTATCATATTCGCTCGCCGCTATGTTAATACTGACACGTAAAAGCGCTGCTTAAATAGGCACTTATAGCGATTAATATTAAATAAATAACAGAGGTTTGACCAAAGTTGACAGTCAATTACCCATAAAATAAAAAAAGACATCACCACTGGTAATGTCTTTCTGCTTATTCATACAACAGTAATACAGTCATTAATGCGACAATAATACTGAGTGATTATGGCTATTGTGCAGCGCTATCTACGATTGGAGTTTCTGTGGCTGTCGCACTGGCTGGCACGGCAAAATATTTTTGATTGATTTTGTCATAAGTGCCATTAGACTTTAGGTTAGCCAATGATTGATTAATCTTCGCTTGTAACGCTTCATCGTCAGGACGTACAGCAATGGCAAAATTATCATTGATATCAATATCATCACCTTTTAGCACATAATCACTACCTGACGGTGAGCCAAGCCATTCTATCGCTGGCAGCTTGTCAGAAATCATGGCATCGACGCGACCAGAACCCAAATCCAAAAAGGCATTACTCAGCGTATCATATAGCTTCATATTGGCTTTTGGATAAACATCTTCTAACCACTGCGAGGAGATGGTCGAGCGCTGCGCGGCAATAGAGTGTGCATTAATATCGCTGCTACTGCTCGGATCAAAACTGCTGTCTTTTTTGGCTAAAAAAACCAATGCATTGCTAAAGTACGGATCTGTGAAGGCAACTTGTTTGGCGCGTTCAGGTGTTACCGACATCGCCGCGACAATGGCATCATACTTACCCGCCTTTAGACCAGGGATAATACCGTCCCAGTCTTGCGCCATGATTTCACAGCTCACTTGCATATCAGCACAGATGGCATTGGCTATTTCAACATCAAAGCCACCCAACGTCCCATCGGCATTGGTATAGTTAAAAGGGGCATAAGCGCCCTCAGTACCGATGCGCAATACTTCATCAGTTGTTGCCGCAGTGTTCTCAGTAACCTGCGTATTGGTCTCAGTAGCACTCTCTTGATTATTGCTACAGCCACCTAAAGCTAAGAGCGCCGCCAGTACCAGCAATGACGTTGACTTATGACTCGTTGTTACAGAATTCATGATCGTTTTGCCCGTCACGGTGATGGCTGGGACACAATGGTTGCTCATAATCGTCCTTGATTTTTACTTTGAGAAAACACGGTAAAAAATACAACGTTATCCATTAGCTGTCGTATTAATTAGCTGCCGCTTCTGCTTGCTCTTCTTCAGCGGTGATTGCGTTACTATTAACAATGTTATCAACACTGTTATCAACAACACCCTCTTCGACACTATTGGTCACGACTGCTTTTTGCGCCGCAGTGGTCGAGCTGGTACCAAAGTAACTGCCCGTTATTTGATCATAAGTGCCGTTGTCTTTTAACTCAGCTAAGGCTGTATTAAATTTAGCAACCAATGGATCGCCTTTACGGAAAGCAATACCCATGGCGTCGTCGCTGGTGCTGATTTCTTGGCCTTTGACTTCGTAGTCTTTACCGGCTTCGGTTTTTAACCAGTCGATGCCTGTTACTTTGTCAGACATCATGCCGCGTACTCGACCTGACGTGAGGTCTAGATAAGCGTTGTCTTGAGTGTCATAAAGCTTGATATCCGCATCTTTATGTTCATCTTGCAAATACTGTGAAGCAACCGTTGAGCGCTGTGACGCAATAGGCTGATCTTTTAGGCCTTCTACACTGATGTCATCACCTTTTTTACCAATTAAGATAATACCGGTATGAAAGTAAGGGTCGCTGAAGTCCACAACCTCTTTGCGTTCAGGCGTGATTGACATACCAGCGATAGCCGCATCAAACTTCTGCGCATTCAAGCCTGGAATCAAACCGTCCCAATCTTGCGAGACGACCTCACACTCCGCTTTCATTTGCGCACATAACGCATCAACCAGCTCAATTTCATAGCCGATCAGTTTGCCATCGGCATCGGTGTAGCTAAAAGGCTTATAGCTTGATTCTGTGGCGATTTTGATGTTTAGAGGCGCTTCAGCTGCCGCATCAGTTTCTGCATTATCTACCGGTGCTGAGCTATTGTTACAAGCTGTCAGCATTAGCATGGCTGCACTTAGTGGGGCAAGCCACAAGGCTTTTTTGCTCATTGATGATGTCATTGAAATTATCATAGGTATTATTCCTTAATATATTTACCAGCCGTTTATTGATCCGCAATTGGTTGCTCAAAGATTATTGATTGAAACCTATCAATCAAAATTATTGACCAAAGTTTTCCTGTTCGAGACGAGCAAGCTCACCGTTACTACGGATTTCGCTCAACGCTTTATTAAAGTCGTCTCTGATTGGATCACCTTTACGCACAGCAATGGCAATATTGTCATCGTTATCAATCTCATCACCCACGATACCGAAGCCTTTGGTATTGTCTGCTAACCATGATTTAGCAGAGACTTTTTCGGCCAATACCGCATCGCTACGACCAGATTTTAGGTCTAAATAGGCATTGTCATAATTGTCATACAACTGGACAGTATTACCGTCTTTGCCTTCATAATTATCTTGCAGATAAGCACCAGGCGTCGTTGAACGCTGACCACCGAGCGTCAAGTCTTTAATAGTCTTAGGATCAAAACTACCATCATTATCTGTCAGCCATACCATGGTATTGGCAAAGTAAGGCTCGCTAAAATCGACCTTTTCTTGACGTTCGTCAGTGATAGACATCCCAGCGATGACGGCGTCATATTTTTGCGCCAATAGACCTGGAATGATACCGTCCCAATCTTGTGCGACGATGTCACACTTGGCTTGCATCTGGTCACATAAGGCATTGGCAACATCGATGTCGAACCCTGCCAAGCTACCATCAGCATTGGTATAGTTAAAAGGAGGATAAGCGCCTTCGGTGGCGATACGAATGGTCTTGCCAGCCGTTTCTGCCGCAGGTGCATCAGCGTTGGTATCAGTAGCTTCATCAGCTGGTTGACTACAAGCACTCAGCATCAATGCTACAGTGACGGTCATCGATGACCACAATAGGCGAGAATTCGACATCATACATTCCTTAAATTCTGATGGGATTTTAATAGGGGAGTTTTAATATATGGTTGCTCTAATATAGCGTTCTCTGACGTCCCTGCCAGACAAACAATATAGATAGCAGAATAGACAAGCAGCCGTCATATCGACCACTTATAAACCTTCTGATAATACCTGAGTAAAATATCAAAAACAAACGTTTTGCATACCGACTGTTATTAATGGGTAATAAACAATCAACGATGCTTACTAAACAGTAATTTCTATAGTTTAAATAAATTGAGGATATAGGCAGTTCTAAATAAAGTCGATACGATTGTAATAAGGTAAATAGCCACGTGCTGCTTGAAGATAAACAGGGGCTAAATGCCAGATTAGCTGTTTTGGCGATGCGAGGCCATAAAGTCTTTGACGCGCGCAGAGGTAGGATTATCAAAGACTTGTTCAGGCGTGCCAATTTCTTCGATCACGCCTTGATGTAAAAAGACTACCTTGCTGGAGACTTCACGAGCAAAACGCATCTCGTGGGTAACAATTAGCATCGTACGCCCTTCTGCTGCCAACTCGCGCATCACAGCCAGCACTTCGTTGACCAGCTCAGGGTCTAGCGCTGAGGTTGGCTCATCAAACAACAGTACTTGCGGCTGCATCGCTAGAGCGCGCGCTATAGCGACACGCTGGCGTTGACCACCTGATAAATTCGCTGGATAAGCGTCTTTTTTATCGAGTAAACCTACTTTATCGAGTAGCTTTTCCGCATCGCTAATGGCTTGGTCTTTTTTAATTTTTAAGACTTGCGTTGGCCCTTCGATAATATTTTGCAAAATCGTTTTGTGCGGCCACAAGTTGAAGTTCTGAAACACAAAACCCACGCGCGCGCGCAAGCTTTCTAACTGTTTGACATCTGCTGCTTGCAACTCGCCTGACTTGGCAGGTTTTAGCATCAGCTCGTCGTTACCGATGATGATGCGACCCTGATTGGGCTTTTCGAGCAAATTGATACAGCGCAGCAATGTAGATTTACCTGAGCCAGATGAGCCCAAAATAGAGATGACGTCACCGTCGTAGGCGGTAAGAGACACCCCTTTTAGCACAGCAAGCGAGCCGAAGCTTTTATGAATGTCTTGTAAATCTAAGGCGATAGGCCGAGTCGGATTCTTTGCAGTATCAAGCATGGTTTAGCAGACTTCCAATAAATATGAGTGAAAACGTGAATACAAGTAATAAGTGGATACAAGTAAATAGTACGATATCAGCTGCTATCGCTATAAATAGCAATCATCGTCTTAACGCGATAGCATGACAGCTAATGAGACAAACAGAAAAATGTCACATTGTCGCTTATTACGCAGTAAAAAGGCAAACCCTATGTTTAAAACCGCCATTACAGCTATATTTAATAAGCGACCAAATAACGGATAAAATAAAGCTCAGACTGCATTGACAGTGCTGAGCTTTATTTTATCACTTTAGCGTACTAGGCGTTGTTTTATCTAGCACCTTAAATTGAATGGCCTAATAAGTCGAGACGTGTTCCTCAGATTCACTACCATCCATGACTTCTGCTTCATCATCGGCAGTGGCGACTGCAACATCATCATTCATGATTTCGTCATCGGTCATGACCACAGTGTCGGTATCATTATTAATGTCATTTGCACTAGCAACAGCGACATCATCATTTGCACCCACCGCTTCTTGCTCTACTGGCGCCTGGGCATCAACCACTGGATCAGTTTCCATCGGCGGCTCATCTTTTTTGCCACACGCACTTAGGGTCAATGCCGCCGCGACCAAACCAACCATTAACCCGTTTTTATACATGTTACTTTTAATCGCCATTTTATTCTCCATCATCAGTATTTATTTAGATCTTGCTAGTTATCTTATTAATAGCTTGATCATCAATTAACTTATCGCTCACTATACTGACGATTACCCATCACTACCTTAGTAGTTACAGCACAGTTCTGTTAAAGGTACGTAACGAAAAAAAGCCATGTAACAGGAGGTTTTCTCCTTAGAACTTCTTATAGTATTTATGCCCTAAAAGCTTAAAATGAAATCAGTGGTATGTAGTATATAGTTGATTCACTTTAAAACCGATACGAGTGCTACTGTTATCAATTTTACGCAGCCTCTGTCACGCTTGCGGACAGCAAGCAAGAAACATTTATAACAGTAGCACTAGCACGTGGTTATTTACTTTATTACAGTCGTATCGATTTTATTTAGAACTGCTTATAAGACCATAAAGACAGTCGTAAACGCTTTGTAAAGCAAAGCTTGTTCACAAAATCATCTTTACTATCGACTCAATCTCCTCTATGTTAAATAGCATAATGCCATATAGGCATCCAAACATGCTTTTTTGCTAAACTTTCGCCTTTTTGGGCGCTTTATTTGTTTAAAACATCTATAACCATAAGGAAAATAATTTATGAGTCAATCGACTACCACAGACGTTACCACATATATGCAATCTGTCGGCAAGCAAGCACGAGCAGCTTCGCGTACCCTCGCTGCTGCCAATACTGGGGATAAAA
Organism: Psychrobacter sp. AOP3-A1-26; assembly: GCF_052378235.1. Taxonomy (NCBI): domain Bacteria; kingdom Pseudomonadati; phylum Pseudomonadota; class Gammaproteobacteria; order Moraxellales; family Moraxellaceae; genus Psychrobacter; species Psychrobacter sp. AOP3-A1-26. The sequence continues at coordinate 18,890 of NZ_JBQSXN010000040.1, read as the reverse complement.
ACTCAGCACTCATGGCGATTCATGAGGTGTTGTTGAATGCCAAGTCAGAGATTTTAGCCGCCAATAAAATCGATATGGATAATGGACAAAAGAACGATTTGGACGCCGCATTATTAGACCGTTTAGAGCTAAACGATGTACGATTCGATGGTATGTTGCAAGGACTAGAAGATGTCGCCGCGCTACCTGATCCTATCGGCGAAGTCACGGACATGACTTACCAGCCATCGGGTATTCATTTGGGTAAAATGCGTGTGCCGCTTGGTGTGGTCGGCATGATTTATGAGTCGCGTCCAAACGTGACCCTCGAAGCTGCTTCTCTGGCACTAAAATCAGGCAATGCCATTATCTTACGCGGTGGTTCTGAAGCCTTTGAATCTAATCAAGCGATTGCTAAATGTATCCTGCAAGGGTTAAAAAAGGTCGGTCTATCCGAGCATAGCGTGCAAGTATTGCAAACCACTGACCGCGCGGCGGTTGGCGAGCTTATCACCATGACAGAATATGTCGATGTTATCGTCCCACGCGGTGGTAAAGGCTTAATTGCTCGTATCAGTAACGATGCCAAAGTACCGGTCATCAAGCACTTAGATGGTAACTGTCATACCTTTATCGATAGCGATGCTGATCCGGAGACAGCGGTCAAAGTTAGCGTCAATGCCAAAACCCATCGCTACGGTACCTGTAATACCATGGAGACCCTACTGGTCGACGAAGCCGTCGCCAATGAGCTATTGCCAAAGATTGCCGAAGCGATTATAGCCGCTGATGATGCAATGCAACTGCGCCTCGATGAAAAATCACAAGCCATCTTAAATGACAATGCCAAGCTTAGCGGTCATCTTTCAGCTGCCACTTCTGAAGACTGGGATACCGAATACCTCGCGCCTATTTTAGCGGTAAAAGTATTATCAGGCATCGATGAAGCGATTGAGCACATCAATACTCATGGTAGCCATCATACCGACGTTATCATTACCGATAACTATACCAAGTCACAAAGGTTTATCCGCGAAGTCGACTCAGCAAGCGTGATGATTAACGCCTCTAGCCGTTTTGCCGATGGTTTCGAATATGGGCTTGGTGCCGAAATTGGTATCTCAACCGATAAAATTCATGCTCGTGGCCCTGTCGGCCTTGAAGGATTAACCTCACAAAAATGGATCGTTTACGGTCAAGGCGAGACTCGTGCCTAACCACTCGTTTTTAAACTGTCAGTGATATAGTCGGTTCTAAATAAAACAGATACATTATGATATAACGCAGAACTAGTATAAATTTTTCTTGCTTGTTGTGTCTACGCTGATAGAGGCTGCAAAGCTTATATTTTAAAGAAAGGTATACCAGTCCCGCTGTACTGCTTCTATATTGAACTTACTATAGCGTGATTTAACCTCTCGGTCATAAAAAACGTCAGCTTAGTTGCTGGCGTTTTTTTTGTGCGTAAAATATGCTATATATGCTGCAAAATAATTCTCTAGGAAATCAGCCTCATGCAAAGTGGCGAAATCAAACATTGGAATCAGGATAAAGGCTATGGCTTTATCGATGTGGACAATCGAGATGAAGACGTGTTTTTTCACGTCAGTAAAGCACGATTACCGCAGCCAATAGCCGTCGGGCAAAAAGTCTATTTTAACAGTAAGCGCAATGACAAGAACCAACTTCGGGCAACTGAAGTGACCTCTAATGAGTTGAGTATCTTAGAAACACCTGAATTAGATGCACCCAAACACAATTCAAATAGAACTGGCCGAAATAACGACCATCAATCCACTGAAAACAATCAAAGCAATATCAACCGCCACAGTGGTCACCAAAATAAGAGAAGCTTGCTATCTACTTTGTTTAGTTTGATCGCCATCATCGCGGCCGCCATTTATTTCTTAGGCGATTTTAAACCTACAATTCTCTCTGATAGCGCTGCACCAACGACATCGCAATCCCAATCTCAACCTCAAAAACAGACTTCATCTACGCAAGCGAGACAGCCTAATAACGCGGGTATAACAGGCGATGCACAGATTGATAATACTATCGCGCTGATTCAGCAGGGAGGGCCTTTTCCTTATCTTCATAAAGACGGCACTATCTTTTATAACCGTGAAGGCAAGCTGCCCGCACAGTCGCAAAGCTACTATCATGAATATACCGTACCTACTCCTGGAGTTTCGCATCGCGGGGCACGGCGTATCGTCACTGGCGGCAACCCTCCCACCGTTTATTATTTGACCATTAACCACTACGATAGCTTTCGCAAACTAGAGGTAAAATAATATGAGCCAAGCCATCTATTATATTGATCAGAACAATAATCAAAACCGTTATCAGAACAGCAATCAGCACATTAACGAAAATAGTAACCAAAAAGCTACAGCTCTAAATGCTAGCATTCCAACGCAGGCTGTTAATATACGCGTAGGTGAGGTACTGGATAAAACCACGCTATTGACCAGTTTAGCCGATGCCTGTGATTTCCCCAGTTATTTTTCTCATAACTGGGATGCAGCATGGGATTGTCTGACAGATAGCGACGTGACTCACCTAAAGCTTGATTTAACAGCGGTAAAAAACATAAACACAGAGGACTTTAATACTTTTAAGCGCATTATTGAGGACGCTTATAAGGATTTTGGTAAACCACAACTGTGGGTTATTGTGCCATCCAAGGATGATGCTTAGTCGCTAATAACACCAAACCCAAAAAGTACGATTAGCTGTGTCAAACTCGTTTAGTCTACAGTCCGTAGCACTTGCACCCGTTTTCCTTGCTACTCTAATTTTTGTGAATGGTATGATGACAAAAACCTGAATTCGAGATAAAGCCATATTTATCCCGAATTCAGGTTAATTTATTTTTATAGAAAGGATTAACATATGGAAATTACCTTAAATGGCTATTACACCTTGATATTAGCCACTTTAGTGCTGCTACTTGGGCGCTTTTTGGTGAGGAGAGTGAAGTTCTTAGAGGACTTTAATATTCCAGAACCTGTTGCTGGTGGCCTCGTCGCTGCTATTGTGGTTTATATGCTCAATATCATTTGGGGCTATAGCTTCAACTTTCATCAAGGATTACAGACCGCGACCATGCTGATGTTCTTTGCCTCTATTGGTCTGAGCGCTGATTTTAGTAGACTCAAAGCAGGTGGTACGCCATTATTGATTTTTACTATCGTCGTCTCAGTCTTCATCGTATTGCAAGACATCGTGGGCGTGGCGATGGCAAGCGCATTGGGGCTTGATCCGCTGCTCGGTCTAGTGACAGGCTCTATCGCTCTGACTGGTGGTCATGGTACTGCAGGTGCGTGGGGTATTACGTTAGAACAAGAGTATGGTGTGGTCGGTGCGACGACGCTTGGTATCGCGGTGGCGACTTATGGTTTGGTCGCGGGCGGTATCGTTGGTGGACCAGTTGCTCGTCGTCTGATTCAACGACTGGGACTAAAACCTACTCCTGCCAATACTGATCCAAGTGATATCGAAAAAGTCGCTGGCGCGCAGTCGTTATATAGCACCAAACATGATGAAGATTCGGCGCATAGCAATAAAGAAATCTTCGAAAGACCAGACAGCATGCGCTTTATCACTGCTTCCTCTACGATCGAAACCTTGGCTTTGTTTGCCGCAGCGCTGGCCTTCGCCGATGTGATGACCCTAGTTGCTCAAGATACTTGGTTTGAGTTGCCTACCTTCGTTTGGGCATTGGCAGGTGGCGTTATCATTCGTAACGTCTTAACCACGGTGTTCAATTTTGATATGTTTGACCGCTCGATTGATGTCTTTGGTAACGCTTCATTGAGTCTATTCTTAGCCATGGCGCTATTGTCATTGAAGTTATGGCAGCTGACTGATTTGGCAGGTCCTGTATTGGTTATCTTGCTGGTGCAGACTGTGATTATGATTATTTACGTGTACTTTATCACCTTTAAAGTGATGGGCAAAGATTATGATGCCGCGGTACTATCAGCAGGGCATTGTGGTTTTGGTATGGGCGCGACACCAACGGCGATTGCCAATATGCAGGCGGTAACCGATCGCTACTTACCATCGCCTAAAGCGTTTTTGATTGTGCCAATGGTTGGTGCTTTCTTCGTCGATATCGTTAACGCCACGGTATTGCAGATATTTACTAAATTGCCGTTTATGTAATTTGTTCAATAGTAAATTCAAATCAATTTTAATAAGGCTGGGCTACGCTATCGTAGTCCAGCTTTTTTTATTCATTAGCTTTTTTATAGAGGCTTGGTTATATGAGAGATTTAGAAGACAGTCATGCGTTAAAGAAGGATTAAGTTTGCCATACTAGGGCGTGTCCTCAATCTGAGCATTAAACTTTAAATGACTACAAAAAAACCGCCTAGCCATTCAGCTAAGCGGTTTTTCATTTAAAGCTTAAAATCCAATAATTAAGAATTACTGGTTTTTAGCATAAACTGGCTTTTTAGCACAAAGCGCTTTTACTTTTTCGCGCGTGTCAGCGATAACCTTTTCATCGCCACGGCTGTCTAGTACATCACAAATCCAACCTGCAACGTCTTTGACATCTGCTTCGTCAAAACCGCGAGTGGTCAACGCTGCAGTACCGATACGGATACCAGAAGTCACAAACGGAGATTTTGGATCGTTTGGTACGGCATTTTTATTGACGGTAATGTACGCATCGCCAAGCCATTTGTCCGCTTCTTTACCAGTCATTTCCTGCTTAACCAAGCTGATCAGCATTAAGTGGTTTTCAGTACCACCAGAGATGATTTCATAGCCACGGTCGATGATAACTTTGGCCATTGCTTGGGCGTTTTTCACCACTTGCTGCTGATAGGTCTTAAAGTTATCTTCTAAGGCTTCTTTAAAGCAAATCGCTTTGGCAGCGATAACATGCATCAACGGCCCGCCTTGGTTGCCTGGGAATACGGCTGAGTTTAGCTTTTTCGCCAGTTTTTCATCACGAGCCAAGATCATACCTGAGCGCGGGCCACGTAGGGTTTTGTGTGTGGTGGTGGTCACGACATCGGCGAAAGGTACTGGATTTGGGTAAGTGCCACCAGCGATAAGACCAGCGACGTGTGCCATATCTACCAAAAGGTACGCGCCTACTTCGTCAGCGATTTCACGGAAACGTGCCCAATCGACTACTTGTGAATACGCCGAAAAACCAGCAATAATCATTTTAGGCTTATGCTCTTTTGCCAAACGCTCAACTTCATCATAATCGATGAGGCCCGTGCCTTCGACCAAGCCATACTGCACCGCATTGTAGTTAAGACCTGAGAAGTTGATATGCGCGCCATGGGTCAAGTGACCACCAGCGTCTAAGCTCATACCAAGAACCGTGTCATTGGCATCAAGTAAGGCTAAAAATACCGCAGAGTTTGCTTGGCTACCTGAATGTGGCTGGACGTTGACATACTCAGCACCGAACAATTCTTTTGCTCGGTCAATGGCTAATTGCTCAACAACATCGACATGTTCACAGCCACCATAGTAACGCTTACCAGGATAGCCTTCTGCATATTTATTGGTTAAATCGGTGCCCTGCGCTTCCATTACTGCTTGTGAGCAATAGTTTTCAGAGGCAATAAGCTCGATGTGGTTTTCTTGACGAACGCTTTCTGCGGCCATTGCTTCAGCAAGTACTGGATCAAACTCTTTGATAGAAATATCTTTAAACATAGTGATGTCCTAAGTAGTGACTGTCATTGAAAAGAAGCTATAGATTACTCACAACAAAACCATTCCTGTATGAACGTCGCTATAAGCACCCTTGCAGTACTACTAATAGGTGCGGTTGTGCTCAGTTTTGTGGTATTGATATCATTGCGAATTGAGTCTATTAGCAAAGAACGAGTTGGAATAAACGCAGGCAGTTGCCCTGTGATTAATTGGTACAGTTCGGCAATAAATTCGATACGCATAGGCACCGATATCATCGCTAAAGTTCAAGTGTAGCATGAAACTTTATGTTGCGAACGCAAAAAAACCTCACCTCATATCAAGTAGGTTACATGTTAATAACTTCTTTATATAAATATTTATAAATCAGTAATTTATAAATACACAGCACCTATAAAAATGAGGATACCATCAGAAATTTATTCAGTAGAAACCGAGTAACAAACCAATGCAGCTTTCAAATGACCAGCAGTTTTTGACAAAATGGGGGCAAAAACGTTTCACTAATAAGTAATTGACGCCCATACCAATCATAACGTGTCTGCCTTTGCCAGCCCTCAGTAGTATGCTGAATAGAGCGATAATTGGGTAAAGTGCGACTGCGTTTAAATAACACGTAACCGATAGGCGTGCCTTTGAGCTGTTGCAAACGCCGTGCGCGACCTTTAAGACTGGGAAGTGGAAAAACACTTTGCGCGGCTACCCATGGGCGCTCATCATTACCATATAGCTGCGCCTCGCGTACCCAAGCCAGCATCGGACGATTCAGCATGGCGCCTTGGATGCCCAATTGCTGCTTTTGGATGAGGGACAGCTGTCGATAGCCTTCAAAGCTGCGCTCTACGCGCAGTGGCTGTCCTGCTCTTACCTCTAATAAGGCAGTGAGAGAACCTTCGGTATTGAGCCAAGACAATAGCTCAACAGGCGGTGATGAATGGGCAGAAAAAGAGAGATTACTAGGCATAATTAACGGCTAATCATAAAGTATTAAAAAAGACAAATATTAAGGGGTATCTATGGCGTATTAAAGTTAGGCATATTATCGGCATTAAACGGCAATGCTTCAAACGCTTGCTGGCGATACTGTGCCATGTGCAATCGATCCTCACGACAGAAGTTACTGATCGCTGGTACAAAACGCGGATCATAAATACGGTGGATAGAATGCGTCGTCGTGGGTATGAAGCCACGTACCAACTTATGCTCACCCTGCGTACCGGGGTCAAAGTACATCAAACCCTGCTCGATGGCAAACTCAAGACCTTGATAATAACACAGCTCGAAGTGCAAGCTATCGTACTCACCCAGCGCTCCCCAATAACGACCATAAAGGGTAGCATTTTCGCCATTGGTATCATCATATAAAAATAAGCTACTCGCGATAATCTCACCCGTCGTATCGAGTGCTTGGGCTAGCATCAGATGCTCAGGCATAGTCGCTGCCAATGCCCTAAAAAAACCTATGGTCAAATAAGGTTGCTGACCGCGCACTGCATAAGTCATCACATAACAGTGATAAAAGGCCTTCCAGTCATCCTCGGTAATCGCCTCACCACATTTGCGCTGACAGGTGATACCTTGCTCGGCAACCTTGCGCCGCTCGGCCCGTATCGTTTTACGCTTTTTGGCTTTTAGGGTCATCAAAAATGCATCAAAATCTGCAAAAGGCTGGCTATTATTTAGTAAATCTTTATTTTGCCACAAAAACTGACAACCCTGCCGCTCAAGTATGGGCATATCAATAGCGGTCGGGATAGTACTGTTGTCTTGGGCGGCGAGCGCCCGTTCTATATCAATATCAGTAGGCATAGCTTCCTGAGCGACAGACGCCAATTCAGGCGTAACAAACAACCCATGCCAGCTCGAGGCACCCACTTGCTGAGCAATATCATCCACGCCTGCGATGGCTGTTTTTATAATATCTGGCGTTAAATCCTCAGCTTTTGCCAACCATAAACGCTGACCCGTAATCGGAGTATAAGGCACGCTTGTGACCAGCCTTGGATAGTAGTCGACACCATAGCGCGCGTAAGCTTCTGCCCATGCATGATCAAACACAAACTCACCGCGGTGATGGCCTTTTATAAAAACTGGTAATACAGCAACTGGTTGTGTTATCGCTTTATCTGCCACGTCATCTGTGATGCGGTGCACCAAAACAAATAACGGCAACCAGCCCGCCTGCTCACCAATCGCCCCCGTATCAATAAGCGCTTGCCAAAAAGCAAACGACATAAAAGGGCTATCTGGTGTTTGCCAGTCGCCTAGGCTTTGCCAGCTGATATCATTGAGTAGCGCATACTGTAAACTCATGGTCATATTCTTTATCGCACTCTACTATTAATTTTTTGGTTATGGGCTAGCGTAGCAAATTCTGACTAAGTTTCTGTCAAAATTTGCGTATTAAATAAAAACCTTTTATAGAGATGAATAAATCTAGCATAAAAAAAAGCCGTCTATAATATAGATAGCCTCACTCATGATTGCATAACCTTACCTATTATCACGGCATGTTTATGCTTTACTTATCTTCAAAAACACCATGCTTGAAAACATCGCTTAAAAACACATTGCTTATAAACAAAATACAGTGTGAGTATAGTTTGGATATAGAAAAGATGATATCTTCGCTAATGACTGATAGAATAACCCTGCTTATATCATAATATAATTAATATGCAGGGTAAATATTCGACAATAGTATGTTTGGTTCATTATTCGATATTGACAACCTGTAATATTCATAATGACTCTGCCAAACACCTTGTGCGCAGTATATTTCCCGCCACTGTAATCGCGAGCATAACAGTATCTTCATAAAAAAATTAACGCCAGTTAATGAAAGAAGATAAGCAAAATTAACACTCTCCGCACGATTACCTACAATGTACGTAAGCCCATAGCCTCTTATCAAACAAGAGCCATATATATATCTACTGAACCATTGCACTATTTTTAAAAATTATTATTACCAACAAAGGAATGCTGACCAATGTCAAAAATCATTTATACCAAAACGGATGAAGCCCCAGCGCTAGCCACTCTATCTTTCTTGCCCATCGTTAAGGCATTTACCAAAACAGCAGGAATTGAGATTGAAACTGCTGACATCTCGTTAGCAGGGCGTATTATTGCCTTATTTTCAGAGTTTTTACCTGAAGAGCAGCGTATCCCAAGTGCATTCGTAGCGTTAAGTGAACTGGTAAAAAAACCTAAAGCAAATATTATTAAATTGCCAAATATCAGTGCTTCTATCCCGCAGTTGAAAGCCGCGATTAAAGAGTTACAAGATAAAGGTTATGATCTACCAGATTACCCAGATCATCCAGAAACAGATAAAGAAAAAGACGCTCGCATTCGTTATGACAAGATTAAAGGCAGTGCCATGAACCCTGTCTTGCGTGAAGGTAACTCTGACAGACGTGCGCCAAAAGCGGTCAAAGCTTTTGCTAGAAGTAACCCACATTCAATGGGTGCATGGAGTGCTGATTCTAAGTCACACGTGGCCACTATGGACCATGGTGATTTTGCTGATACCGAAGAATCAGTCACTATCGACAAGGCTACAGATTATCGTATTGAGTTTACAAGCGAGGACGGTACAGTTACTGAACTAAAAGCACCTGCACCATTACTAGCTGGTGAATTGATTGATGCCGCTATCTTAAGCCATGATGCACTAACTGAATTCTTAGAAGAGCAAGTTGAAGACGCCAAAGCAGAAGATGTGTTGTTCTCATTGCATCTAAAAGCCACCATGATGAAGGTATCTGACCCGATTATTTTTGGTGAAGCAGTAAAAATCTTCTTTAAAGAATTATTTGCTAAGCACGGTGATACTTTTAAAGAATTAGATGTCGACGTAAATAATGGCTTTAGCAACCTACACTCTAAAATAAAAGAGCTGCCTGAAGAGAAGCGTCAGGAGATAGAAACGGATATTGAGAGCATTTACCAGAGTAATCCAGACCTGGCGATGGTCAATTCAGACAAAGGCATTACCAACCTACATGTACCGAGCGATGTGATTGTGGATGCGTCAATGCCAGCGATGATTCGTAGCTCAGGTAAAATGTGGGGTGCTGATAATGAGCTGCACGATACCAAGGCCGTTATCCCTGATAGTAGCTACGCTTGCATCTATGATGAAACCATCAAGTTCCATAAAGAGCATGGCGCATTTGATCCAACCACGATGGGCTCAGTACCTAACGTTGGCTTGATGGCACAAAAAGCTGAAGAATACGGCTCACATGACAAAACCTTCCTCATACCATCCGCGGGCAAGGTACAAGTGCTTGATAGCGAAGGCAATGTATTGACCGAGCATAAAGTAGAAGCAGAAGATATTTGGCGTATGAATCAGGTAAAAGACGCGCCTATCCAAGATTGGGTAAAACTGGCCGTGACTCGCGCCCGTGCTAGCAACATCCCAACTGTCTTTTGGTTAAACCACAAACGGCCTCATCATGCAGAATTGATCAAAAAAGTAGAAAAATACCTAAAAGATTATGACACTGAAGGCTTAGATATTCGTATCATGCCAGTTCGTGAAGCCACTCGCTTTACCTTGGAGCGCTTAAAAGAAGGTAAAGACACCATCTCTGTCACTGGTAACGTACTACGAGATTATCTAACCGACTTGTTCCCAATCTTAGAGCTGGGCACCAGTGCAAAAATGCTATCAATCGTACCGCTAATGAATGGTGGCGGCCTATTTGAGACGGGTGCGGGTGGTTCAGCACCTAAGCATGTACAGCAGTTGGTTGAAGAAAACCACTTACGCTGGGACTCATTAGGTGAGTTTTTAGCCTTGGCGGTCTCTTTAGAGCATTTGGCAGAACACGAAGACAATGCCAAAGCGCAAATTTTGGCAGATACGCTTGATACAGCGACAGAAAAACTGTTATTGAATAACAAATCACCATCACGCAAAACGGGTGAGCTGGATAACCGTGGTAGCCATTTCTATCTGGCTATGTACTGGGCTGAAGAACTTGCCGCGCAGGACCAAGATAGTGAGCTAAAAGAGACGTTTGCGCCACTGGCCAAAAAACTTGCCAGCAATGAAGAGGCTATTGTTAAAGAGCTAAATGACGTTCAAGGTAAACCGGTAGATATCGATGGCTACTACTTCTTTGATGAAGCATTAGCGACAGAGGTAATGCGCCCAAGCCAATTATTAAACGAGACTATCGCTTCTTTATAATTGTGTTTTAAAGCATTTTAAACCTATAAAAAATACCCCGACAGTCTAAGGCTGTTGGGGCATTTTTTATAGAAAAGATGATATTTTTATCGATGACTGATAGAATAAGGGTCTTAACATCTTAATGTAATTTAGATACATTAGAAACAACCGAAAACACTACACTTAGTTCATTATGCGATATTGACATCGCATAAGACTTATAATCAGTTAACTACAATGTAGCGTCCACGATCTACTTTCAAACCATTCAGAAAAGCAGGCCGTTCAGACAAGACAGTCAAACTGCCTTCTTAACGAAACAAAAGCTCTAAGCAGACTCTCGAAGTCTCCAAGAGATTGCCTATAAAAATTAGCAACACACTATTTAGTCTAATCGCATGACCCATTATTACATAAGGGCGGCATAGGACTATTGAATTATATTTGACCCTTATTATTAATTACAACCAAAAGGAATGTCCTACTAATGTCAAAAATTATTTATACAAAAACTGACGAAGCACCAGCGCTAGCGACCTTGTCATTCTTGCCTATTGTTAAAGCATTTACCCAAACCGCAGGCGTTTCTGTCGAAACCAGCGATATTTCTGTTGCTGCGCGAGTATTGGCTGAATTCCCTGAATACTTAACTGAAGAACAGCGCGTTCCTGATAATTTGGCTGAGCTAGGTCGTCTGACCCAAGACCCAGACACCAACATCATTAAACTGCCTAACATCAGTGCCTCTGTCGGCCAGCTAAAAGCTGCTATCAAAGAGCTACAAAGCAAAGGCTTCGCCATACCTGATTTTCCAGATGATCCTAAAACCGAAGAAGAAAAAGAAATCCGTAAACGCTACGGCAAAAGCCTAGGCAGCTCGGTCAACCCTGTATTGCGTGAAGGTAACTCAGACCGCCGTGCACCAAAAGCGGTTAAAAACTATGCGCGCAAGCATCCGCACTCTATGGGTGAATGGAAACAATGGTCCAGCACGCACGTATCGCACATGCACAGCGGCGATTTTTATGATGGCGAGCAATCTCTCACACTAGACAAAGCGCGTACAGTACGTATGGAGCTGTTGACTGATAGTGGTGAGACTAAAGTCTTAAAACCAGAAATTGCGCTGCTCGATAAAGAAGTCATCGATCTGATGTTTATGAGCAAAAAAGCATTGCTTGATTTTTATGAGCGTGAAATGGAAGATTGCCGCGAAGCTGGTATCCTATTTTCATTGCACGTAAAAGCCACGATGATGAAAGTATCGCACCCTATCGTCTTCGGTCATGCGGTTAAAACTTATTATAAAGATGCTTTCCAAAAACACGGCGCGTTGTTTGATGAGCTGGGTATCAACGTCAATAACGGTATGGCCTCGTTATACGACAAAATTAAAGAGCTGCCAACCTCTCTACAAGAAGAGATTGAACGTGACCTGCATGCCTGCCAAGTGCATCGTCCTCGCCTCGCCATGGTGGATTCTAATAAAGGAATTACCAACTTCCATTCGCCAAGTGACGTAATCGTCGATGCGTCAATGCCAGCGATGATTCGCTCAGGTGGTAAAATGTGGGGCGCTGATGGCAAAATGTATGACTGTAAAGCGGTGATGCCTGAGTCTACCTTTGCCCGTATTTACCAAGAAATGATTAACTTCTGCAAGTGGCATGGCAACTTTGACCCAACCACAATGGGTACAGTTCCTAACGTTGGTTTGATGGCTCAAAAAGCAGAAGAGTACGGCTCACACGATAAAACCTTTGAATCTAGCGACACGGGCGTCGCTCGTATTGTAGACGTTGACACGGGTGAAGTATTACTTGAGCAGCCTGTCGAAGAAGGTGACATCTGGCGCATGTGTCAGGTCAAAGACGAGCCTATCCAAGACTGGGTAAAACTTGCTGTACGCCGCGCACGCGAATCAGATACGCCGGTCATCTTCTGGTTGGACCCTTACCGTCCACACGAAAACGAGCTAATCAAAAAGGTTCAAACGTACCTAAAAGATTACGATACCGACGGCCTGCACATCGAAATCATGTCACAAGTTCGTGCCATGCGTTACACCTTAGAGCGCGTTGCTCGCGGTCTTGATACCATCTCTGCCACCGGTAATATTTTACGTGATTACCTAACAGATTTGTTCCCAATTCTAGAGTTAGGTACCAGTGCAAAAATGCTGTCTGTCGTACCTCTAATGAAAGGCGGCGGTTTGTTTGAAACAGGCGCTGGTGGTTCTGCACCGAAACACGTTCAGCAGCTGGTAGAAGAAAACCACTTACGTTGGGATTCATTGGGTGAGTTTTTAGCCTTGACGGAGTCTTTGGAGCATTTATCAACGAATGACAACAATCCCAAAGCTAAAATATTGGCTGATACGCTGGATAAAGCGACAGAAAAATTGTTGTTAAATGACAAGTCACCATCACGCAAAACCGGTGAGCTTGATAACCGTGGCAGTCATTTCTATCTGGCCATGTACTGGGCGCAAGAGCTGGCAGCACAAGAACAAGACAGCGAGCTAAAAGCACAATTTGCTCCACTGGCGCAAAAGCTTGAGAGCAGTGAAGACGCTATCGTCAAACAGTTCAACGAAGCGCAAGGCAAACCTATGGATCTTAAAGGTTATTACTTGGCAGATGAAGCAGTAGCTGAGCAAACCATGCGTCCAAGTAGCTTATTCAATGAAGCATTAGCATCGTTATAATGTACTGATATAGCTTCGGTTCATCGGCTCAAACTGCTTTTTACTTAAGCATCTTTAAGCCTTTATTAGTTCAAAACAAAAATGCCCCTCAGATGTGAGGGGCATTTTTTTGTGTTCATTATATGAAAGAGCAATCACATTGATATCTATTCTAAGCGATTATACATAGCATCATTAATCATGATAAAGATATGATTGATCCAATTTTAAAAGGATATAGTGCTGCTGGGATTCATTTTACGCAGCTTCTGTCAGCGCAGACAAACACGCCCTAGTTATAAAACCATCATAAAAAATCCATTTAACCATAGCGCAACCACAAGACTGTTATAATAATGAGCAAAGTAACAAAAAGACTTTATATAAAATCAATAAAGTTATAGCTTATCGTGTTGATTTAAAAAATAATGTCTTGTAAGTCTCATATAAGCACAATAGAATGCTGCAAATTCAGGAAATACCATATTATGCCGACCTCTAGTCTCATTTTATTTAATAAACCTTATGGGGTACAAAGTCAGTTTCGTGATGACAGCAATAATAACCACACTACCCTCTCGCAGTATTTTACCGATAAATCTTTACGGGTTGCTGGCAGGCTCGATGCGACCTCAGAGGGTCTGCTCATTTTGACCAGCGATGGACGGGTCAATAAAGCCATTACCCAACCACCATCCGCAAAGAGCTTTGCAAAAAACACCCATAAACAAGGTAAAACTTACTTGGTACAAGTTGAAGGCACTGCAACGACAGCACAGCTAAATGAGCTGACTTCTGGCGTCAAACTAAAGGACGGCAAAACATTGCCTGCGACTGCGATCATGGTAGAAGAAACCGACTTACCCATCAAGTTATGGCAGCGTGAGCCACCTATCCGTGAGCGTAAAAACGTACCTACGTCATGGTTGATGCTGACTATTTATGAAGGTAAGAATCGTCAAGTCAGACGTATGACTGCCCATGTCGGACTGCCTTGCCTGCGCTTGATACGCTGGTCAGTTGCGGGTTTTGAGTTGGGCGATTTAGCCGTTGGTGAGTTTGTACGCATTCATTTAAACAGCGAACGCTGTCAGCAGTTAGGAATTATCGGTTAGGATTTTATAAGTTCGAGCATAATAGGTTCGAGCATATTGAACGAGTCTTTTGAATATAAAGTCATTATATTATGACTTATTAAACGTAGCGTCTCGAATGAGTAAGGTTTATCTGCTAAGCTCCAGCACTTAGCTGATTATATATCATAGGTCTCATTCATTTATCATTCGATTTTTTATAATAGGGATATGTCATGATTGTTTCTCGTCGTTTTGTCTTGTTGGCCAGCAGCATTTCTGCTGCACTTATATTGAGTGCCTGTCAGCCGAAAACAGAAGACAACGACGCAAAATCTAGCGAAGCAGCCAGCCCAACAGTTACTGATACAGCTGATAGTCAGAATGACGTTGAGGCGAATGATGAGCTCTTGGAAAGCGAAGATCTCGCTGATGAAAGCCAAATGACTGATATGCTCAAAGACTATACAAAGTCGATGACTAGAATGCATGACGAGATGATGATTGGTATGGGCTACAACGATCCTGATACCGCCTTTGCCAAAAGCATGCTTGGGCATCATCGCGGCGCGTTAGAACTCGCAAAAATCCAACTAAAATACGGCTCAGATGAGGCGATGCGTCACCTTGCCCAAGATATTATCACCGCCCAGCAATTAGAAATCAATATTTTGAACAAATGGCTTGCCAGCCACCCTGATGCGCCCAAGCCAAAACCCAATACTGAAGCGATGCAGCAGGCGTACGAGAGGAGTATGGATGTCTTGAATGCCAACATGGTATTAGGCATCGCCGACCCTATCCCTGACATGGCATTTGCACGTGGCATGCTGCCGCACCATATTAGCGCGGTAAAGATGGCAAATATTCAGCTAAAATACGGCACTGATGAAGAAATGCGGCAATTGGCACAAGATATTATCGATACCCAGCAGGCTGAGATTGAGCGCATGGAAGATTGGATTGAACATTTTAAGGCTAATAAGATTGCTGATAAAGGTATTGAAGATGGGAGTATCGAGGATGAAAGTGATGAGGATGAAGCAGACAATCAATCGCCTGAGCTGGCTTCTTAGATATTGACTTAATACTTAGTTTTTTTGAAAAACATTAAGAACACTGATAGCTATTACACAAAACCTCTGCTAAATATTGTTTAGCAGAGGTTTTTATCTTTAATCAACGGTTATAAAAACAACTAAGATCAATACTTCCAAACCAAGCTTTCAAACCAGTACACCTAGCCTTGATAACGCTCCATGACATTAAGCCATGCTTGCCAGTCAGTTTTTACCGCTGCGTGCTCACTGCTGTCTTTTGACAAAGACTCGCTTCCCTCTTTTGCTAAATGCAGGCTTACTTTATGGGGAAATGCTTTTTCAGCATCAACAGCATCAACAGCCTCACTAGCGGCTAAAGGCTGGACATTAACACACATTAGCTCATCACGGCGAAAGAGATAACATTCGACATTATGCGCAGCCTTATTAAGCGCTGCCAACTGTTTACTATCAGCTTTGATACCATCAATCGCAATAATGACATCATGCGCTGAAATGCCAGCTCTAGCAGCGACACTAGCGCGTGCCACGCGGTTGACCTTGAGTCCAGCTGGCGTTTCAGTACAACGAATACCCCAAGGCACCTGTTTATCAGCAGTCTCTTTAGTATTGGTATGCAGGTTAATGCCGTTTGCTGTTAGTAGCGCTTCGATCGGTAATTCTTCAACGCCATTGACATAACGCTGCTCAAAGTTGTCCCAGTCAGCTGCAGGCATAAACTGCCCAATCACCGTGCCCATATCGGCACTACTGATACCGATGCGTTTATTGTCGTTTTTCTTAGCTTGAGTATAAAAAGCTTTGACCACATCAAACAAGCGATAGCGACCATTCGTTTTTTCAAGCAACGTTAGATCCAAACACAATGCCACCAATGCGCCTTTATTGTAGTAACTAATACCCGCATTGCCTGTATTCTCGTCGTTACGATACAGTTTAATCCACGCATCAAAGCTCGACTCTGCGACACTTTGGTGCGCACGCCCAGCCGTTTGATAGTAACGATTGATTTGTTCGGCCAGCAGCTTAAGATAGCTGGGCTTATCAATCACGCCAGACGCTTGCAACATAAAATCATCGATATAAGAAGTAAAGCCCTCAAATACCCATAGCAATGGCGTAAAAGCTTCGCGGCGTAGATCGACATCTAACATCACATCTGGGCGTACTGTCTTAACCCACCATGCATGAAAGTATTCATGGCTGCATAAACCCAAAAAACGCTGATAATCTGTGCTTGGTATGTTTGGCTCATCGATACTTGGTAGGTCGCGACGCGGCGTAATCAGGCTGGTTGAATTGATATGCTCAAGTCCACCATAATCCTGACCACTGGCATAAGTCATAAAAGTATAGTCATTAAAAGGCGCATCGCCCAACCAATCTAGGTAGCTCTGACAAATCTGAGTAACATCTTGCTGCAACCTGCCCATATTGGCATCGTGCTTACCCGAGAGGTAAAAACGGTGATGAAGCGTTTGATGCATATTATCTTGAACAATAAAATCAAAGGCGTCCTGCTCTGCGATTTCAAATGGGTAATCAATCAACTCGTGATAGCTGTCTGCCTGTAGCCCATAACTGTGCTGCCCATCAAGACTTAAATGAGTAGATACCAAACCACATGCCAATAGCACGCGGCTGTCTTCTTTGTCTGCTAAAAATGCAGCTGGAATAATTAAGCTGGCCTGTACAGGTTTATGTGTTTGCCCTTCAACTGCCAATGCTAGCGAGGTAAAGTTGCCGTATAGACGCTGCTGATCGACATAGGCGGTCCGCACTGATAAATCGTAACAGTACACTTCATAATGGATTTCTATGGCTTGCCCTGCCTTAACTTGTGGTAGTTGCCAAGTATTCTTATCTATTTTCGGCGCGCGATGCGTTTCAAAATCAGCCTTGCTGCCTAGCACACGATAATGCACCGCGGTAATGTTGCGGGCAAACTCACGCATCAAGTAACTACCCGGAATCCAAGCAGGCAACCAAAGCTGAGGCGAGTCGGCTGTTGCCGTAAAAGTGAGCGACACATCAACCAAATGTTCTAAAAAACGCTCGAAATCGAATCGATAACTGATATCAGCGTTTATATTATTGGCATGATTGTTAATGGTATTGGTATCCGTTGACTGACGATTAGCAGTATTGGCAAATGAGGTCATAATCTTTTTCATCCTTATTTTTAACATTATGGTAGAAGCCCTCGCCCAAAAACGCAACTGACAAACCGTGAATACCCTGCTGGCTACCTTTAAATAATAGAAAACAGCGGTTGTTTCTATCAAATATGACATTTATTAGAATTAAATGACATTTTTTATTATTTTCGCCTTGAAAGTCATGTAAGGCATCTCAATTAAAGATGCTAACTGCTACAGTTACTTTAATAAACTGATGATAATTGTCTAATGACGTGGCTATTTAGCTGGCTGATTGGCTTTTTTAGGTTTATTGCAATCGTATTTAATTTTTTACACCGATATATTTAGGATATTTTATGACTACTATCGCAAAAGACACTGCCGTTCAATTCAATTACACGCTAAAAGATGACGAAGGCAACATCCTTGACCAATCTCCAGAAGGTCAACCACTTGCTTATTTACATGGTCACAGCAATATCATCCCAGGCCTAGAAAAACAATTAGAAGGCAAATCTGCTGGCGAAAAAGTAAACGCAGTTGTTGAGCCTGCTGATGGCTACGGTGAGTATCAAGAGCAAGCAGTACAACATGTACCACGTGATAACTTCCAAGGCGTTGACGACATCCAGCCTGGTATGCAGTTTCAGTCAGAAGCTGGTGGTCAAGTAATGCTAGTTACCGTTACTGCTGTAAACGATCAAGAAGTCACTGTTGATGCAAACCATCCATTGGCTGGTAAGCGTCTGACCTTTGATGTTGAAATCCAAGAAGTGCGTGCTGCTACTGAAGACGAGCTAAACCATGGCCATGTACATGGCGCTGGTGGCGTTGAGCACTAATCTCTTTTTGAGAATTTAGTGAGAATGACTAAATAATAAGCAGTTAATTCGCTTATTATCTGGTTTAAAAAGGTCGGTAGCTATGTCTACTGACCTTTTTTTGTGTTTGTCATTTATAAAAAGTGGTTTATAAAAACAGGAAGGGCTTAAGTTTCTATCGATATCGTGGAGTCACTTTAAAAGCGATACAAGGCTATTGCTTCAATCGTCTGTTTTTTTATTA
>NZ_JBQSXN010000039.1:0-27348 GCF_052378235.1 Psychrobacter sp. AOP3-A1-26 | reverse complement strand
GATTTGTAGAATATAAAATGAAAATCTTAATCGCTCCCGACTCGTTTAAAGAAAGCTTAGAGGCATTAGACGTTTGTCACGCTATCCAATCTGGATTTAGACAAGTGTTTCCAAATGCTGACTATACTCTATTGCCTATGGCTGATGGCGGCGAAGGCACCTCTGCCGTTTTGTCTTATGTATTGGGTGGGCGCTGGAAAGAGGTGCGCGTCCATGACCCCTTGATGCGACCCATTACCGCAAAGTATTTACTATTACCCGATGCCACAGCAGTGATCGAAATCGCTCAGGCCTGTGGCTTACACCTACTCACTGTAGCAGAGCGCAACCCTGTTATTACCAGCAGTTACGGTGTCGGCGAACTGATTGCTGATGCTTTAGACGAAGGCGCCACACGTATCATTATCGGGTTGGGCGGTAGTGCCACCAATGATGCGGGGCTTGGTATGCTAACGGCATTGGGCATGCAGCTTTTTGATATTTATGATAAGCCACTGGCTCAAGGTGGCGGTGAGCTTATCAAACTACAGCGAATAGATAACCAAAAATTCCATGCAAGTGTGCTTGATACGATGTTTGAGGTGGCGTGTGATGTGACCAACCCATTATGTGGTCCGTTAGGTGCCAGTGTGATATTTGGCCCGCAAAAAGGCGCTGATCCTAAACAAGTCGAGCAATTAGATGCCTCATTAAATCACTTTGCTAGTGTATGTAAGCAACAAGGATATCAGGACAATCAACAAGTAGCTGGTGCTGGTGCAGCAGGTGGTCTTGGCTATGCGCTAATGACTTTTTGCCAAGCGCAGTTGCAATCAGGCTTTGATACGATTGCCGAAGTGACTAACTTAGCGCAGCACATTGCCAACGCGGACTTGGTCATCACCGGCGAAGGCAAACTTGATGCTCAAACCGCGATGGGTAAAGTTGCAGGTGGTATCAGTGAACTTGCTAAAGCCAGTCATACGCCAGTCATTGCTATTTGTGGCAGCGTTGACGGTCTAACACCTACTCAGACTTCCCAGTTCGATGTCGTCGTGCCTAGCATCCAAAAGATAGATAGCATCGATCAGGTTCTAAGTCATGCTTATGAAAATATAGAAACGACTGCTGCCAATATTGCCGCTGCCATGCGCTTGGGTCAAAACATGCGATAGAAAAACAGTCCTTTAAAATACTTGCTGTACGCTATTTTTTATGAGTGCGTGGCTTATAGATATATGGCAAAACAAGCAATCTATCATACTACTGATAAAGCTTGCCCTAGTACGCAAATGACTATTTACAGTGCTGCTTAGATGTTATATTGAACTTCAACACTGACGATCAAGGATGACAAATGACCCAGTCAAACCCTACTATAAATATAAGTGAACCGCTCGTTATTAGAGAAAACCACTCAAACAGTGTCGTTACTCTGACGTTAAATCGCCCCAAACAATTCAATGCATTATCTGTTGAGCTACTAACTGCTATGCAAAAAGAGCTGGACAGTATCGCTCAAGACAGCAATATCCGTGTGGTTGTGATTGCAGCCAAAGGTAAAGCATTTTGTGCCGGTCATAACCTAAAAGAGATGCGCGCGCACTCAGACGAAGCATTTCATAACGCTCTATTTCAGCAGTGTAGTCAGATGATGCTGACCATCAATCAAATGCCACAAGTGGTGATTGCTAAAGTACAAGGCATTGCGACGGCAGCTGGCTGCCAACTGGTCGCAACTTGCGATTTGGCAGTCGCCTCTGATAATGCAAAATTTGCTACTTCTGGAATAAATGTGGGACTATTTTGCTCCACGCCTGCCGTTGCGTTAAGTCGCAACCTATCTCGTAAGCAAGCGTTCGAGATGCTCATTACCGGTGAGTTTATCGATGCAAATACTGCCATGCAGCAAGGATTGATTAATCGTGTTGCACCCACTGAACAATTAGATGCGACGCTACAATCATTGGTTGATGCCATTATTAATAAATCGCCTATGGCTACTGCTACAGGCAAAGACATGTTCTATAAACAGCTAGATATGGACTTAGCGAATGCTTATGAATATGCCAGTAAAGTGATGACCTGTAATATGATGGCAGACGATGTGAGCGAAGGCATTGACGCCTTTATCGAAAAGCGCCAAGCGGTATGGAAAGGGCAATAAACGAATCAATAATTTAGCCCGTTATATAAGATAGGCTCCCATGAAAAAGGACATGATATCGCTATCATGTCCTTTTCTTATTCTATGCCAATATCACAATGCGCAATTACTCAGCTGCGATAGCCGTAATCTCAACCAACAATTCAGGACGAGCCAGCGCCGATTCACCGCAAGCGCGAGCTGGTGGCTGCACGCCTTCAAACCACTTGTCCCATACTTCGTTCATCGCCGCAAAATCGGACATACTCTTTACCCATACTGTCGCCATGAGCATTTTTGACTTATCACTACCGACTTCTTGCAGTAGACTTTCGATCTTCTCTAGACAAGTTAATGTTTGGGCTTTGATATCGTCTTCCGCGTTGCCTACTTGACCTGATAAATAAACGGTCTGGTTATGCACAACGATCTTACTCATACGTTGACTGCTGTGTAGTTTTTTCATGGATTATTATCCTTAATTTATTAAAGTACTCGAATATACAAGCATTCAAACAGGTCGTTTTCACGGCTACTTAGCGAGAAAAACGCTCAGCACTAAATGGTTTAATATCGACCAATACGGGTTTATCATGAATCATCTCTTCAACGACACGGCCCGTCATAGGTCCCAAAGTGAAGCCCTGATGACTGTGACCAAAAGCAAACCATAGATTCTCATGCTTAGGCGCAGGACCAATAACTGGCTTCATATCAGGCATACAAGGACGTGATCCTGCCCACGGCTCACTCTCAACTGCATCTTCTAGGGGTAATATTTTGCGAGCAAGTTTTAAGACGGTTTTTAATTGTCCAAAGTTCTTTGGCGCATTCATCGTGGTCATCTCAGCACCCGTCGTAATACGAATACCTTGCTGCATCGGCCCCATGACAAAGCCTTTATCCATATCAAACATGCTGTGATTGATGGTATTTTTTTCGGTCACTTTAAAGTGCTGATGATAGCCACGCATCGGGAACAATGGTAGATTATAACCCAGTGGTTTGATCAAATCATTGGACCAAGGCCCAGCTGCGATGACCAATTTATCACTATAGTAGGTTTCGTTATCAGTAATAACCTTCCAACCGCCCTCTTCTTGGACAATTTCTTTTACACTGCTTTCTTTGATAGTACCTTCCATCTCTTGGAAGTTTTTCGCATAGGCTTTTACTAGCGAGCTTGGGTTAGAGACTTGCCAAGAGTTAAGCCAGTGAATCGCGCCAACGAAACCTTCAAAATTGGCGCTGGGCTCCATTGCTTTTAACTCTTCCACCGTCAGTACGTTATGCTCCACACCCTGATTGCGAGCGTCGATAGCCAATTCGATTGCTTCTTTAAGCGTCTCTTCAGAACGATGTAGCTGCAACCAACCATCACGAGTAATCAGCTCGTCAGCACCCGAGGCAGTAATCATAGTTTGGTGCTCGCTGGTGCAATGCTCAATCAGTGTCTGCCACTCGGCTTCTATTTTTTTAACTGATGCAGGCGTAGAGTATTTCCAATACTGCAAAAGTGCTTGATGATAACGCAAAATCGCTGGAATTCGATAGCGAATATCGGTGCCTTGATTCGGCAATACTCGTATCATTTCAGTCAGCTGGCGCGGAAATGGATGTGTATGTATCGCTTCGCGTTGAATCAATCCCGCGTTGCCGTATGAAGTCTCCGAACCCGGTAGTTTCTTATCTAAAAGTAAAACTTGAGCATTATTTTTTTGTAGATGCCAAGCAACTGATGTGCCAACCATCCCTGCACCGATAACGATAACTTCATAGCGCATAACATGTCCTTTTTTAAGGTCTTAATACAAAGTGTTTAATAAAATAGATATAACGACTAAGGTGGTAATAGTAACGCATTAAGCCAAATATTAAACCCTAATCTCATAATTATTTTTATCATTAAACACTTTTAGTTATGTGTTTTTCTAAGAGGTATTTTTGATAGGAATAGTGAGAGAAATTAGCTGAAATATAGTCCTATATTTAATAACTCATCAATCATCAATCATCAATCATCAATCATCAATCATCAATCATCAATCATCAATCATCAATCATCAATCATCAATATTAAGAATAGCAATAATCAGCACTAATTTTTAAAAAGCCTAGGGAGTGTCCTCATTTTGAAAATGGTGATAAAAATGAGATAAATTGCTGTCAAACAAGGAAAATAGCACAGATAATATCAAGATATTAGCCAGATATTTGACGCAGTTTGGCAAGATTTAGCCATTTTTAGCCCATTCAGTTGATTTTGTTCAGATTGAGGGCATGCCCTAGATGTGACTTATTACTATTAATTTCTGTGCTATAGTTTGGTCTTTGTTTTTAGTTTATGAGCGAGCAGTAATCTAAGTGCTTTATGATTTAAGCAGCTTATAAGTAACACCTTATAAATAACACCTAAGAAGTGTCAGTGATTTCAGGGCTAATTTTTTGATGATTTGGAAGAGTTAATAGATGAGTATTTACGTAAAAAGACTGGCCTCTCAGATTGAATTCATTAAGCAGTGCGCTTTGATGAAAAAGACTCCTACTCAAGACTTCGTTAAACACAACGATTTCAATTGTACTGAGGAGCAAGTGATAGGTTTGCCAGGTATTAGTCTCAATGTCACAGACGACACCTCCGAGGATGTTTGGCTTCGTTTAGAGCGCTTACGTGAAAACTCTGCCCCACAACCTAGCAGCGCGCTATTAGCAAGCTGGTTGGATATGCCAACAAAGTTCAGCGACCAACCTTTATTGAAAACAAAAATCAGGGCACACCAATTAGCAGATAATGGCCTTAGAGATTATGAGGAAGCATTTACCCCATTTGAGGTTAAGGATGACCATCAGGATGAGCAACCAGCTTTAGAAGATGACTCACTAACCACAGAAATTTATCTAAAAGATTTTTCTGATAGAGATATGCTGCAAAATGAGTTTAAACGTTATATCGACAATATCTGGAAACCTTGGCTGATAGAAGAAAAACTTGTACGCCAAAGTATTGCTTTATATGCAAAGCTATTTAAGCTCAATCAAATGCTGCAAGGCAATCTGGCTGACGAATCATTGGAGCTGGTTTGGGGTGTGGGTATTGCTGTACAAAAAGATTCTGATAATGAACAAAACAGCGAGCAAATAAAGTATCCATTATTAACCCAGACTATCGAGATAGCATTAGATCAAAAAACAATGGCTTTACTCATAAAGCCTAGCTTAACGCCTCCCATCTTTGAAACCGAACCTTTTTCTATGGATGAGAATCAAGGTTTGGCTAAACTATTAGAAGTCTGTAAACAGTTTTATGAGTCAGAAGATGTTGTATTAAATCCTTTTTTACCCAGTAGCTATGAGCCTATCTTAAAATCAGCGGTGACCTTGCTTGATTCTTCTGGCGTATATTGGCCAGAGCACACAAGTACTGATGCGCGAAAAATACCTAAGGCTCAGAATAACCTTATCGTCACCGATACATGGGTGATTATGGCGCGCCCTAGAAGTAATAATATATTTTTGCAAGACTTGGCTAAGTTCGCGGTCACACTCGAAAACAGTGACGACATTCATTTACCAAGCGCTCTAACCGCCATCTTGACAGAACCTGCTACAGAAAATAGAGAAGTAATACTACCTGCTTATCGCGGTCTATCCATGGTGAATGGCAGTGATAACTATGTAGGCACGCCAGCAGAGTTGTATTTCCCCAAAGCATTCAATAATGAGCAGGTACAAATCATACAACAACTGGATGTCCACGATGGTGTGGTCGTTCAAGGCCCTCCTGGTACTGGCAAGACGCATACCATTGCCAATGTTATTTGTCATTACTTAGCACTGGGCAAGCGAGTTTTGGTCACCTCAATGAAAGACCCCGCTCTAAAAGTCTTGCAAGAGCAACTGCCTGAATCTATTCGACCATTAGCGGTTAGTCTATTGACCAGTGAAAATGAAGGGCTAAAGCAGTTCGAATATACTATTAAAAAAATATCGAGTGAAGTTTCTAGTATCAACCGCGAGGTCTACAAAAAAGAAATCGTCATGCTAAATGACCAAGTTGATACCGTTCATGCCCAGTTGGCCAGCACTGATAATAATATTACCGCTTGGGCACGGTTAAATCTTGATGATATCGTACTGGATAGCGAAACGATTAAACCAATAGACGCAGCAACTGAGGTTGCTCAAAATAGGCAGCTGATCGAAAGCTTCCCCGATACATTAGGCATAGAAAATACTTTTACACCTCGATTTACTCCTGCCGATATTACTGAGCTAAAACGAGCAAGAATAACGCTCGGCATTGATTTGGATTATCTTGATAAAAAAATCCCTGCTGTTGCCAACATGCCGCCTATTAATACGATAAAGCAACTGCACCAAGATTTGATTTATACCAACGAATTAAAAAAAGCCGAGCAGCAAGGCGAGATTCCAAGTTTAGTAGACGACAGTACTAACACTATAAGCATTGCTCACGAAGCTGCTGCTAACACCTCCCATCTGATTGATCTTCTGCAAAAAACGGAAGCGGTTGGACAGGAATGGACAACTAATATTCAGCAGCATTTAGATGACCAGACGAAGCAAGATATTATTCAACATCTAAACATCCTTAACGATGAGATTAAATCTCTATTTAATGAAAGAACGGCTTATTTAACCAAACCCATCACGATAGCTGATGATTTTGATAAAAACCCAGAACTTGTTAGTGCGGTCAAAAACCTATCTGAAGGCAAAAAACCATTTGGTATAGCGGGGATTTTTGGTAAGTCGGTCGAAAAGAAAAACCTTGAAGCTATTATGATAATCTCAACACCGCCCGCAAGCGTAGAGGATTGGCAATATATATCAAGCTTTATAGCGTTTAGGAAAAAGTCACAAGCCCTTATTGTGAGATGGAATGCGTTATCGAACGAACTGTCTTTACCTGTATTTGAAGTCGTGCCTGATAACTTATCTAATTTAAATTCAGCCGTTTATTTATATGAAGACATTATTAATAGCAGAAACCTACAGCACAATATCAAACAAGCTCTAAAGGCTATATTTTTAGACTGGGATATTCTGTCTAACGCGCATTACAATAAAGATATTTTAGCTGAAATTAAAAACACCCTTGAGCAACATTTAAAGAAACATAATCTGGCAGAAAGTCTAACGCTAAAAGAGTCATTATTTAACGAGCTTGCAGACTGTAATGGTGATATTAGTGAAAAACTTGTTATTTTTTTAAAGCAACAAGTTGGCAGTCCGATGTTGTCTGATGCTGCATTACAGACAACGTGGGAAAATCTGCTAACTGAGCTACAGCGAGTGGATAATCTGACAACAGGTTTAGAGACTGTCGCTGCCATCACAGAGATTATTGAAAATAATGGTGCGCCGCTCTGGGCGGAACAATTGCGTTGTCAGCCTTGTGTTGAATCTGAAGATAAATTGTTATCCGATACATTGTTATCCGATAATTTATTGCCTGATAATTGGCAGCAAATTTGGCGGCTTAATAGATTAATGAGCTTTATAGACAGCACAGATGGGCGCAGAGAATTGGTTAATCTAACCAAAACTCGTAGCCGCTTAGAGTCAGATTTAGCAAGGCTTTATCAACAAGCTATCACCAAAAGAGCTTGGCTAAAAGTCGCAGAAAATGCAACGCCAAACGTTAGAGCTTCTTTAGAAAAATACCGCTCCGCCATTATGCGTATTGGTAAAGGCACAGGCAAAGGCGCCCACTATTATCGCCGAGAAGCGCGTGAAGCCTCTGCTGGCGCAAGTGCTGCCATCCCCTGTTGGATTATGCCGCATTATCGTATTTCTGAGTCCTTGCCAGCAGAGTTCGGCAGTTTTGACTTAGTTATCATCGATGAAGCGTCTCAATCTGATTTGACCGCATTACCAGCCATCATGAGAGCGAAAAAAGTTTTAATCGTGGGTGACGATAAGCAGGTTTCACCAGAAGGGGTTGGTCTCGATATCGAAAAAATTCGCAACCTCATGGCGCAATATCTGAGCAATCAAGTGCCTGTATATCGCTCACAAATGTCACCTGATCGCTCAATATATGACTTATTTAAAGTGGTATTTGCTGATAGCACCGTCATGTTAAAAGAACACTTTCGTAGTGTTGCGCCTATTATCGAGTTCTCAAAACGTGAATTTTATAATCATGAACTCATACCATTACGTAAAGCAAAACCCTCAGAACGCCTAGATCCACCATTAATTGATGTGTATATCGCAGATGGCTATCGGCTTAATGGCTCAGATATTAACCCTTCAGAAGTTAGGTTTATCGTCGATGAAATAAAAACGATTACGTCCGATCCAGCTTATAAAGATAAAACCATCGGTGTCGTTTCGTTACTAGGTAATAAGCAAGCGCATAACATTATGGAGTTACTCAATAAAAAGTTGGATGAGGCTGTCATGACCGCTTTTGATATTGCTTGCGGTGATGCTAGAACCTTTCAAGGTAAAGAGCGCGATATCATGTTTTTGTCATTGGTCGTTGCGCCAGGAGCTGCCCATGCGCAAACAAGAGACACCTTCGCCCAGCGCATGAATGTCGCCGCCTCAAGAGCGCGCGATAGAATGTATCTGGTACGTAGTATTGAGCTGGACGAGCTTAGCCAAGCTGACCATTATCGAGCAGAACTCATCAAACACTTCCAAGCGCCGTTTATGCAAGATGAAGAGCAAGTTGCGGATTTGCGTGATAAGTGTGAATCTCCTTTTGAAAAAGAAGTCTTCGACATTCTCATTGAAAGAGGCTATCGAGTCATGCCGCAAGTTAAAGCAGGTGCCTACCGAATTGATATGGTTGTAGAAGGTGAAGAGGACAATAGCTTAGCTATCGAATGTGATGGTGATAAATATCATGGACCTGATAAATGGGAAAGCGATATGCAACGCCAGCGTGTTCTTGAACGTGCTGGTTGGAAATTTTGGCGCTGCTTCGCCTCTACCTTTATAACCCATCAACAGGAAGTCATTGAAGATTTATTGGCGGAGCTGGAACGTTTACAGATTTATCCAATCACTACCGACCAGTCTTACCGCAGCTCATACGTCGAATCTAGAGTGGTCAATACCGTTGAAGAACCAATGGTTAATATAGAAGCTGATGCTTAGATATCTATCATTTATTAGATACTCAGCTCATAGCTATTTGTTTATACAATATCTACCACTTCAAGATATTAAGTAAGGCAAAGGATACTAATCAATATCTACAAAAGCAGGATCGCTCAAATCTTCTACTTTAGGTTTCGTAATAAAACGAGGGTAACCATCTGTATATTGATAAAAAGCGCCTTTAGCGACGGGGGATAAATAATACTGATAAGCACCATCAAGTGGAATTTTTTCAGCCCCTTTTTGTAGATAGGCTTCTTGTAATATCAACTCTTTATTAAAATGTAGCTTTACGGTTGCAAACTCATTTGCATCGACAGTCTCATCGTTGGTCATGTAAGAGCGCTTAGGGTATAGATGTTCGAAGCGCTTAGATAAATAATCAAGGTTTGGGTCCTGATAATAAGGTTGGTATAGCGAAGCATCCCATTTAGGGCGAGGGAAGAAATGCACTTCAATATAATGACGTTGTCCAGTCTCTTTGTCAGCAACCCAAGTGGTGAAAGTGTTGGGAACCGCCTTTAGAACGGTCTTCTCCTTCGCTACCTGTTCATCTACAACATCGTATGCTTCTGTATTAGCAAACTGGGCATAGTACTCTCCATTCCATTCATGCTCATCAATGGTAATGTCAAAGTTCCAAGGGTATTTTATCTGCATACGCTTATACCAGTCTGCGCTGATCTTCCAATCGCCTGACCGCCACCTCTCGTAAACTTCAGGACTTCTCTCTTTTAGGTTATCAATAAAAAACTCTTGCCTAAACTCCTGTCTTATTTGATTTTCTTCTTCATCATTTTTAAAAGGCCCAAAGCCAGTATTCACAGCCCTAAGTACATCAGTACCATATCTAGCTTCTATCTCGGTAGCTTGCCAAGCGCCAAGCTCTATGCGTTGACCAAAGTTACCAATAGCAAAGAGAATAACCCAACCTTCAGGTGCAGTCGCAATTTGTATATTACGGTAAAACAGAGGCACGTTGACATAAGGCACATCAACTGCTGATTCTTCCATTGTGCTTTTTTTAGTGTTAGTAAAGAGCGGTCGTATTTTGTCCATAGGTAGCAGAGTGTCTAGTTGGTAAAACTTATCATTTACTGTGCTGTAATAAGTGAGCTTGAGGCGTTCTGGCAGCGGTTGTTCAAAAGGGTTACCACCAAGAGGGTGTGCGCCATTTTGTCCCCAACGCGAGCCACCACTTCCAATAATAGTTCTTAGCCAAGTACCATCAGCCAAATAAAAGGCAGTATTTAAATCTTTATTTTCTTTAGAATTGATAAACTCTACACCTAATTTGAGCGTATCTTCTGAGTCTTTTTTATCATTAAAGGTGGCTTCGGAGTCAATAACTCCCCATCTAACAGTCATCTCATCGGTTTGATTGTTTTCAGATTTCATGGTTCTACTCCATACGCACGTCGTAATAATAACAATACCAATCAGGATAGTAAGCTTGATAATGATATTCATGGTATATCCTTTTAGTTGTTATTATTAGCTATTGATATTATCCAGTGATGATTTTTCGAGTAGGTAAGTCGGATTGATCCGTAACTAAAACCTCCTAAGATTGTTTCTACGGATTTGACGGCAGCTGTCAGTAGTAGCTTAGCGTAATGATAATTACTTTATAAGATGAGTAACTCAAAAGCGTAACCCCTCACCACCACACTGGATCATCACTCTCATCTATAGAATTTTTGCTGGTCTCGACCACTACCTTATCAGCGGGTAACTCTGCAATAAACCGTGATACTTTGTCGAAATACCCTGAATAGCTTGAGAAGTACTCTGGCGCTGTTAAAAACAACCTATTCTTTGCGCGACTACAGGCAACATAGAACAGCTTACGTTCTTCTTCCAATTCTTCAAAATCACTCAGCGAGCGGTAATGCGGGGTCATACCATCGACCAATGAATTGACAAACACCACCGGCCATTCAAGCCCTTTGGCACTATGAATGGTAGAGATAGTAACTTTATCAGTTTCTTCCTCGCCTTGCTTAGCCTTGCCTGCGGTAGCAACCGAATCATTAGGCGGATCGAGTGCCAAATTTTCTAAAAAACTATCAAGGCTATCATGCTCTGTGGCTAAGTTTTTTAGGACGCGAAAATCCTCGCTGCGCTCGCGCCAGTTCTCTTCAATCGTTTTCAAAATAGGAATATAAAACTCTAAAATTAACGCAATAACTTTTTCGACCGATTCTGCCTGACTGGCTTTGGTCAAAGTCGTATGTAGTGATTTAAGCTGTGGACTTTTTTTAGCGAATGACGGCATTAATAAAGGTTCAAAGGAATTATTGTCGACATTAATCGCTTGAGTCAATCGCGTTGCAGTAACTGCCCCCACGCCTTTAAACAAGGTTAAGATACGATGCCAGGCAATGGTATCATTGGGGTTATAAAGTATTTTGACAAAGGCTAAGACATCTTTGATATGCCGTCTTTCGATAAAGCGAATGCCGCCTACCACAATAAACGGAATATTGCGCTCCATAAACTCTAACTGCACATAACTCGATTGAAAAGACGTTCGGCACAATACCGCAAAATCTTGGTAATCGTAGTCGTCTTTCAATTCTATAATTTTATCAGCGATATATCGCGCTTCTTTAGTTTCATCGCTTAAACGACGAAATACCGGCTTTAATCCGTCTACGGATACCGCAGAGTACAACTGCTTTTGATAGCCCAAGGTGATTTGAGCGGACAAGGCATTGATATAGTCTAAAACAGCAGGCGTACTGCGATAATTTTGCTCAAGCTTAATGAGCTTTGCTTCAGGATAGCTCTCGCCAAATAATAAGATATTCTCATAATTGGCACCGCGAAAGGCATAAATACTTTGGTTGTCATCACCGACGACCATTAGCGACACCGACGCAGGTGCACATATAAGGTCGATTAGCTCTTTTTGCGGGATATTGGTGTCTTGATATTCATCGACCATGATGTAACGATATTGCTTTTGTAATAGCTGCCGAAAAGTATCATTATGCTTTAAATGGCGTACTACTTGGCTGATAATGTCATCAAAATCGTATAAATGATTGGCGCGTTTATATTCATGAAAATCGACCGCCAATTGCTCAATAATGGGAATGTGCACAGCGATATCAGGGTAGCTACTTTCGATTAACTCGCGGATATGAATGCGCCGATTTCTAGACGTTGAAAAGATATTCTGCAAGGTTTTTTTACGCGGAAATGCTTGATTGGTTATCTTAGTCGGATACTTTTTTTCTTTATTAATCAAATCGATGGCATCTTCACTATCGCCCGTATCTAAGATAGTAAAGCGCGGATTGATGCCCAACAATCCTGAGTATTGGCGCAGTAGCATATTGCAAAAAGAATGAAAAGTACCGCTAGTGATATCGTTTAGCGCTTTGCTGTTACTTAGATTGTCGGTAGAAAAAGAACTTGCCAGCAAGGTTTTAGCCCGACCTTTAATCTCATTGGCGGCTTTACGGGTAAAGGTTAATAGCAAAATCTCTTTTGGCGACACGCCATTTTCTATCAGGTAGCTGGTTCTATAGGTCAGAGTTTTGGTTTTGCCAGAGCCTGCACCAGCGATGACCAATACCTTACCGTCGATTGTCGTCGCGGCCAAGAGTTGGTTGGGATTAAGCTCACTGGCGTAATCGACTTGCAAACCCAAATGACTGGCAAGACGCTGATCTAGCACCTTAGCATCAGCATTCATCAAATTGGCTTCAAGCTTTTTAATCGCCTGTTCAAGCTGCTTAAGTTTGGGCTTCATTTCGATGAAGTTTTGTGGATAATTATAATGATGTGTCGCAAAAATTGTGGTGGTCATTGTCAGATACTGCCTTTGATTTTGATATTTTTTGGTGCGCCATTTATTATAAAGTTAGATAAATAAGACGTAGCTTAGCATAATAATGAAAGTGCGAAACGTAAGCGATCATGAGGCATGAAAATCCAATCACATAGCATAACAACCTCACCCATATTGGGTTAAATTTGCTACAATACGCCCAATTTTGATTTACTATTTTGCTAAGTCTTATACCAACTGATTTTATCAATATATTGAGAGCATGTTATGGGTTTTAATTGCGGCATCGTCGGTCTACCAAACGTGGGTAAATCCACCCTGTTCAACGCCTTGACCAAAGCGGGTATCGCCGCTGAAAACTTTCCATTTTGTACCAAAGATCCCAATACAGGCATCGTTCCTGTACCAGATTTACGCCTAAAAGCGCTAGCTGAAATCGTTAAGCCTGAGCGCGTATTACCAACCACGATGGAGTTCGTTGATATCGCCGGTTTGGTCGCTGGCGCCTCAAAAGGCGAAGGCATGGGTAACCAGTTCTTAGCCAATATCCGTGAGACCGATGCGATTGCCCACGTGGTACGCTGTTTTGATGATGACAACGTGGTACACGTTGATGGTCGCGTCAGCCCAATTGATGACATCGAGACTATCAACACCGAATTGGCATTGGCAGATTTAGAAGCGGTTGAGCGTGCTATTCTTAACCTAACCAAAAAGGCCAAAGGCGGCGATAAGGACGCTAACGCCATGCTTGATATCTTCAAAAGAATCGAGCCGTTATTAGCAGAAGGTAAAGCGGCTCGCGGTGCTAATTTAGACAAAGACGAGCAAAAAATGATCAGAAGTTATGGTCTTATTACTCTAAAGCCAACCATGTATATCGCCAACGTCTCTGAGGATGGCTTTGAGAATAACCCATACCTAGATGCCGTACGTAGCTATGCCACTGGCGAAGACTCTATCGTCATCGCTTTATGCAACCAAATAGAAGCGGAAATTGCCCAGCTTGATGAAGATGACAAAAAAGACTTCTTGGCCGAAATGGACATGGAAGAAGCCGGTTTGGATCAGGTCATTCGTGGTGGTTATGATTTGCTAGACATGCAGACTTACTTTACCGCAGGCGTAAAAGAAGTTCGCGCTTGGACAGTGGCTATTGGTGCTAACGCCCCTCAAGCCGCCGGCGTGATTCACACCGATTTTGAGCGCGGATTTATTCGTGCTGAAGTCATCGCTTATGACGACTTTATCGAATACAACGGTGAAAAAGGCGCAGCTGCTGCTGGTAAATCACGCCTAGAAGGTAAAACCTATATCGTACAAGATGGCGATGTGATGCATTTCCGTTTTAACGTTTAAGGTTAAAACTTCAACTTTTAGCGTTAAATATTAAATAGCCTGTTTGCACAGTTTTAGTATAGAACAATCAAAAGTCAGCCTTTGTGCTGGCTTTTTTATGCACGTAATTTTAGTATGATAAGGACAGCCCCTAAAATCGTTTAAAATAATAATAATCAATAGTGAGCTATGATTTATGAGTACTCAATTTGATCAACCAAGCAGTCCTGCTAAGCATTGGGCGCGACTATTTAATGCACAACGTCTGGGCAGTAATAAAAAAGCCCCCGCTCAAGACAGCGCGCGCTCCTCCTTTCATAAGGATTATGACAGACTGGTATTTTCGCACTCCTTTCGGCAGCTCAATCAAAAGACCCAAGTTCATCCATTAACCAATCAATTGGGTATTCATACGCGCTTAACGCATTCGCTTGAGGTATCTTGTATTGGACGTTCTTTGGGTGTCATGGCAGCAGAGAAGCTCCATGATAAATTAGCTGCTGGTTTACCTAATGGAGTCACGCCAGCTGATGTCGGTGTGATTGTTCAAGCGGCTTGCCTCGCCCACGATATTGGCAACCCACCTTTTGGTCATGCTGGAGAGTATGCTATTCGCGACTGGTTTATGCACCCTGACCGACAGCCAGTGTTGCAAAATCTGAGCAGTAACGAGCAGCTGGATTTACTAGCGTATGAGGGCAATGCGCAAGGATTCCGCATATTGACCCGCAATGAGCATCACCCTGACGCAGGCGGCATGCGCTTGACTTGTGCAACGTTGGGCGCGTTTATGAAATATCCTTGGCTTGCTAGTCATCGCAACGACATTTATCAAGGCGAACGTCTTACCAACGTGCAAAAGTTTGGCTGTTTTTATAGTGAGTCGGCGCAGTTAGAAGAACTGGCAGCGTGTTTAAGTCTGCCGCGCTCAGAACAACACGATGGTTTTGCCCGTCATCCCCTCGCCTACTTATTAGAAGCCGCCGATGATATTTGCTATGCGCTGATAGATTTAGAGGATGGTATCAACCTCAATATGCTAACCTATACTGAGGTCGCGGCAATCTTTTATGAGCTGATTGGCGAGCGTCCGAGTAGTATCAGCTTGCCTAAAAATATGTCAGTTAGACAGCATTTGGCATCTCTACGGGCACGAGCCATGATGCGCTTGATCAATGCCGTGACCGATGCCTTTGTTGCTAACAGTGATGCTATGCTCGCGGGAACATTAAACGGCAGCCTGTTTGCCCATTGTGATGCGACCGTTCAAAGTGGCATCACCCAAGCTAAAGAATTGGCACGTGAAAAAATATTTAATCACCCAAGTAAAGTACGTATGGAGCTGATGGCCAATCAATGTCTGCAGAGCCTGCTCGATGCTTTTATGCCGTTGGCTTGGACTAATGAGAAAAACACACCGTTGTCCTTTGAGCAACAGCGGCTACTAAGATTGCTACAGCCATATTTTGAGGAGCATCGTCGTATTTTATCAGACAATACCTATCACAATATGCTCAATGTCTTAGACTTTATCACTGGTATGAACGACCATGAAGCGTATCGGTTAGCCCAAGAGCTCCAAGGACACTGGGGCACCATCGTCTAAAAACTAAGCTTAAAAACCGAACCTAAAAACCGAGCCATCAACGATAACCCTATATTTCATTCGTATTTTTGCAATGAAATGAGTATGATAAACATCTATCAGGTAATTTTGAAATATTATGAGTAGTCGCGAACAAAAGAAACTTCAAACTCGACATGCCTTTTTTAATGCAGTGCTGGATCTGTGTATGACCGGGCAATCTTTTAGCTCAATCAGCCTTAGACAGGTAACGCGTGAGGTTGGTGTAGTGCCAACGGCGTTTTATCGGCATTTTGATGATATGGAATCGCTTGGACGAGCATTGGTGGTTGAGGAGCTGGGCGGTACGCTGGCCATATTAAGTGATAGTCTACATATTGGTCGTAAGCGCAGCTTCGATCGTCAAATCGCTAAGAGTATCCAGCTGTTTTTATATATGGTCAGCGATCAGCCCTATTACTGGCAATTTTTAGTCAGTGAGCGCTATGGCGGCTCAGAGTCCGTGCGTAAAGCCATCAATGAGCTCACTAAGAAACATGCGCAAAGCTTAGCTGATGACCTAGCACTACAGCCTGCCTTTACTCATATCAATGACTATGACCGCCGCCTATTGGCTGAGGCTGGGGTTAATATGTTCTTTTCTTGGATTATAGATTGGTTGGAGCTGACTTATACCGAAGACCACGATGATGAAATTGATTTAAACGAGATTGAAGAAAATAAGCAGCTGATGCTACACAACTGTACGCGCCAAGCACAGATGCTGTTTTATGGGGCTTATAACTGGAAATCTAGTGAAGAGACCCGCTTAAAAGATTAAGGACTGTATATTCGTTAGAAGACAGGTCGAAATGCCCAAAGTCGCTGTGTTACGACTTTGATATCCTTGGGCGTTTTATTTTTGTCGTCATTGGTAGCATTATTCGCGCTATTATTATCATTTCGACCATTATTGTTGTTACTACTTTCTCTCTCATCATCGGTCGCCATTTTGCTAATGACGATAGTTGCAAAACGCTGTCTTGCCTGACCGACAGTTGCATTATCGCTAGCAGTGATAAGCGCCATAAAAGCTTGGCTATCAACGGCTAATAATGGCGTTATGGCCTTTCTTTGCTCTTCATTTAAGCCACTTAAAATCGGCAATTGCCACACATCATCAACGGACGTAAATGCTTGTTTTTCTCGTAGATCAATAACCGCCTGCATCTGCTTACTGGTCGCACCATCTATCAACGCCGCAAGCAGCACCGGACTTGCCGTATTAATATTAATAGGCAAATAATAGGGTACGACGGTGATATAAGGTCGTAGCAATGCTAACACTTCAGCATTGACGCCCTTAACCTCTTCTAACTG
This sequence comes from Psychrobacter sp. AOP3-A1-26, assembly GCF_052378235.1. Classification (NCBI taxonomy): domain Bacteria; kingdom Pseudomonadati; phylum Pseudomonadota; class Gammaproteobacteria; order Moraxellales; family Moraxellaceae; genus Psychrobacter; species Psychrobacter sp. AOP3-A1-26. Next base: position 10,002 of record NZ_JBQSXN010000039.1, on the reverse strand, counting down.
ATCGACACTGACAAAAGCTTGATTGGCCAAATTTTTATCAACAGAGCCACTGGACTGCTGATTATAAACCACACTTTCATCGCCACCGTCTTGATAAACTTCGCTGTCGGTATCTTGATAATCAAGAATGGCAATTGCAATGTCAGGCTCTACATTCAACTGTGTTAACAATTGCTGAAAAACGGTCAAAGCGGCAGTATCTACTGCGCCATGATGATATAAATTATTGATATTAAAACGACCGGCTTCATCGCGCACTTCGATGCCAATACTATGCCTGTCCAATGTATAAGGCGGTAATGGCTGCGCCCAAATATCTTGTGTGCTATCGGTGTCATTTAGCTCATCGTCAGCGCGGATAATTGTCAGCGCTAATTGCTGTCCAGTATTGATATCTTGTAATAACTGATTTTGGTCAAACAATAAACTGCTGCGCCTAATCGCAATCTTTTGACTGGCAAGCATCGCCCCTGCGACCACCGTAATACTGACCACCAATAATAAAATAGTCAGCAGCGCAACCCCACGCTGAGAGTTAGCTATCATTGGCATAAATTGCCTCTATCATTGACCAGATGGCACATTTTCAATAGTATTCCCTGAGTTATTATTTTCTACATTGCCATTGCTAGTGCCATTATTATTACTGTTGCTATTGCTACCACTAGGATTATTAGTTGCATTATTAACATTATCTTGACTGATATTCGGTAGCGGCTGCGGGGCGAGTGCCCATTGCCACACGATTGGCATATCTTGATAGGTAAAACTGACAGCGACACCTTTGGGTATCAGTACAACCTCAGGTGTTGCGTTGGTTTTATTGGCCATTTGCCCTGTTGTTCTATTTGTACCGTTGACATTATTCGTACTATCCGTGTCAGGGAATTTTTTACTCAGTTCTGGTAAATAAGCTTGCCAACGCCCCGCGGTCACACCTTCGAGCAATACACTATCTAAGCTGACGCTATCACGCCCGCTGTCGATACTAGTATATTGACGGCGAATCAAACGCTCATCTGCAAACACATATTCAATATGCTGCACACTAGCGCTACTTTGATAGCGTGGGTCAGGATCAGCAAAGCGGACAAAGCTGACATGCTCGCTATCTAAGCGCATAAAAGGCTCAGGCTCTACTTCATTTGCTGGTGTGCTATTATTGACATTGGAATTTGTAGTGTTATTTATACTGCTATTAGAACTACTTGTATTTTGAGTATTAGGTGCTTGATAAGGGATGATTTGCCCCATGTCTTGTTGCAGCTGCAAATAAGCATATTGCAATGCCGCCACATTATCAGCATGAAACTGCGCACGTTCACGGGCGCGGTTCACGCCATCAAACACCTGCCAGCCCGCCACTGCCAACATCGCAAATATTGCCATGGCAACCATCAGCTCAAGTAAGGTAAATCCATAACTTGATTTCATGGATTTCCTCCTATTTGACCAAGCTCGCTTTTACCTAAATCATTTTTATCTAAATCATTTTTATCTAAATCATTTTTATCTAAATCACTTTTATCTAAATCACTTTTATCTAAATCACTTTTATCTAAGTCACCTTTTCCCAAACGACTTAAATCTAAACTACCCACACCTTGCTTTGGATTACTAAGCATTACATCGATATCAGTCACTGCGTTACGCGCTTGCCCATCTATAACAGGTGCTACAGCGATATTCACTTCCTTTAATGCTGGCGTTATGGCATCACTAACTGTCATTATAATTTGCCAATCGCGACCTTGGGCAGTAATTTTTTGGGTTTTATTCGCTTTCAGCCAGGTTTCTTGAATCCGTAAATCAGCCGCCGCGTTTTGGGCGACAAAATGGGCAAGCGTGCGGGTGCGTAATACCTCAACCGAGCTCAGATAGGCGCTACTGGCTCGGCTAGCAGCCACGGCAACCACGGCTAAAATCGCTAGCGCCACCATTACCTCAATCAAGGTAAATCCACCTTCACGCTGTGATAGGGGCCGCTTTTGCTTGGTATAAACAGGTTTGGTTTTATAACTATCAATCATCTGCTATTGCCCTTGTCCTATCGACATACTGCCATCGGGCATAATGGTAATAACTTCGCCCACCAAACGTGAGTTATGACGTACTTCAATCGTCACAGGTGTTGCTTGACCGGTGCCAAACCATAGCACTTGCGGGACGGCTTGATCGGAAAACCAAGGCTGCATAGCTCGGGCTTGCCCAGTATTTGATACATTACCCGCATCTAGACTTTGCACGCTTAAACTCACGCCAGTAGGCAGTTCGGGCAAACTCACTTCTGGCTCAATGTCCCAGCTTGGCATGGGTGGTTTATCTCCAACAGCACCAGACATATTGGTTAAATCTGCAGATAATTCCATGGCATTTTTAGGGGTACTATCCCTAGTAGCCGACGTAACAGGAACCGTTTGATAAGCGACATAGGGGTTGGACAGGGTAACGATAACAGGGGTAACTTGACCTTGTTTATCCGCTTGCAAACTTAACCCCATCGGTTGCATACGTTCGGCAGATAAAAGCCGCACATAGCTAAGGGAATCCGTTAAATGCTCATAAAAAGCACGGTTTTTGCGTGATTCACTACCGCCAACCGATAAGCTCATCATGCCAGCAAATATAGATAGAATAACCACCACCACCATTATTTCGACAAGGGTAAAGCCCGCTTGCTGGTGAGTACTTATTGATCGCTTAGAAGAGGAAGCTTGAGGATTTTTTAATGAGGAATAATGATAATGTGAATGACAATGCGTATAAGATACTGGCGCGGTATCTGCTTGATCATATGATGGACTTTGGCTGCTTACATTTAAAACACTTAAGTCTAAATGGCAAATGGCGGCTGATCTGGACTGAGTCTTGGCAGTGACCGGCATATTGCACCTATAAGCCTATGATTAGGGTGTGGTATGAAGAGTGATGCTATAATTGGCTGACAAAATCAGTGAGTTTTTAAAGGCTGCTAGCGAATATCCTTTACCGTGCTGCAATATAATATATGGCAACACGCTATCCTACCAAAACTTATTTCAACGACTAACAGCCTAATAAAGACACTAATAATTGGTATTACGATGCTCTTCTGATTCGGTCTCAATTTGTTCTACCAATTCTTGCATATCCTCATCCATCACCTCATCATCAGCCGGATAGTGGCTAGGCAACTCGAGCATTTGCTGAACAAAAGCATAACGTAAGGTATCACGGCGACCCAGATAACGCTGATAAAAGCTTGAGTTTAATAGCCCCGCCCCGCCCTGACCCATTGCCCAAATAGAAGACAAATAATCGCGCGTACTCAAACTACTGCGCTCATCTTTTAAATAGGCACTAATAATGACAATCAAGCGCTTCATACGCTGACGGCGAATATCATACAACTCACCAAACAGGCGGTTAAGACCGGTCACTGATGCCGCCAAGCGTTCTTCGATTTGGTTGAGTAGCATGGCTTTTTGCGGATTAAACAGCTGCTGAAAAATCATACGCGCCACACCTGCCGATGGACAATCATCAATACGATTGATCTCAAACAACTGCTCTTCGTAACGAATAATAATACGCAGATAAAGCTCATCTTTACTGGAGAAATGCTTGTATAGCGTGCCTTTAGCCAAATCAAGCTGATCGGCTAAACTGTCTAAAGTGATATCACCATCGCCTGACTCAAGTAGCAGTTGTTCTGCCATCGCTAAGATATTCTCTTCTCGTGCCTTGAACTGATGCTGACGACTCATAATCTCTCCTAAAATCTGACAAGATGAAGCATATGACCATCGTTTATATCGATGCTTCGGCAAAAAGTCGGTGGCTGTACAAAGACTGATCGAGAACCACAATAGAAAATATGCTTGTATTTGCTAAATAGTCATGGATAATCATATCGTTACGCGTAGTATTTCGATTGCTTAGCGCATAAACTTTAAGGCTATCTAATAAATGACTGAGTGGTCATAGCATAACCATTTTAGTGATACTGTGCCAGTAAATTTTCAAAGTTTTTTGCTGTCAGCGAGCCTACCTCCTCCGCACTACAACCATACATCTCGGCAATACAACTTGCCACGTAGGGTACATACGCAGGCTCGTTCGGTCTACCACGCTTGGGAACAGGCGCTAAATAAGGGCTATCAGTCTCAATGAGTATGCGTTCTCTAGGCATGTTTTTTGCCGCATCTTTGATGTTTTGCGCACTCTTAAAGCTGACAATACCTGAAAAGGAAATATAAAACCCTAAGTCTAAGGCGCGTTTGGCGGTTTCCCAGTCTTCGGTAAAGCAATGAATAATGCCGTGCTCAGCACCTTCCGCTTTTAGAATATCAATTGTATCTTCTTTGGCGTCACGCATATGTATCACCAATGGTTTTTTTAGACGTTGGCTGGCATGAATATGACGTGCAAGGCTGGCTTGCTGCTCTTTTTTATTCTCAGTTGACCAGTAATAATCTAGTCCCGTCTCCCCAATCGCCCATACATGATCGGCATTGGCCGTTTCTACCAAACGCTCAACCGTTGCTGACTGCAATATATCGATATCTTCACAAGGATGGATACCGACGCTCATGCCAAGATTGAGCGCCTCATCACCATAAGTACTGACAATATTGGCAATCTCATCATATTCAGCAAAATCACACATAATGGCCATCGCTCGAGTGACATTGGCTGCTTTCATCGCGGCAATCGCCCCAGACAATTGACCATCATACTTGGTTAAATCTAATCGGTTAAGGTGGCAGTGGCTATCAGTAAACATAAATAATCTCGTTAGTAGAACTTTATCAGTTCAGTAAAAAAATTTGGCATTAAAGATGTAGGTCGCGTCATCATTTAGATTGTGAGGCTTAAAATGATTAAATGTGCTAATTGATGACATACTCTAAATGGGTAACTATATTTATTGCTCTAAAGTAATATAGTCAGTGAGAAGTAATATCGCTACATCACGTACTGCAGATACCGTTTTTTCTTGCTTGCTGTGCCTACGCAGACAGAGGCTGCAAAAAAACTATACCCACAGTATCGTAGCGTTTTTAAAGTATTTTAACTATACCATTCACAAAAACTAGAGTAGCAAGGAAAACGAGTGCAAGTACTACGCACGGTAGACTAAACGAGTTTGACACAGCTAATCGTACTTTTGGGTTTGGTATAAGCTATTTTCAAGTGATATTTAACGATACACTATCAGGATTCTCATCAACTATTTATTTACTTTTCATAAGCCTTTTACCATGAATAACAAAAAAACCATAACCCTTCCCCCTATCATAAAAAACTGGATGCCAAAACTGCTATATAAGCAACGGTTTTTATTACAAGACAAAGGACACAGTAATCACATCGATATTGCCAAAGACGTACGTATTATTGGCAATTCGGCGATTACTATTCGTAAAGGCCATGACAATCAAATTACTATCGCTGAGCACGGCAAATTCAACAAGTTAAAAATTGATATCAATGGCAATCACAATCAAATCACCATTGCAGAACAGGTCAAATTCTCAGGTCAGTTATTAATAGTCGGTAATCATTTACACATTCATATCGGCGCGCGTACCACTGCCATTGACTGCTATATTTTGGCCCGTGACAAAAGCGTCACTATTGGCAAGGCCTGCATGATATCACGCGGTATTGAAATACGCGCCACTGACGTTCACAAGGTTTACGACACAGACTCTAATGTGCGATTAAATAAAGCCCATACTGATGTTACTTTAGGCGACCATATTTGGATTGCCGCCAATGTAACCATTTCTAAAAACGTCTCTATTGCTAGTGGTTGTATCATCGCGGCAGGCGCATTTGTCAATAAACCCATTACAACACCAAACTGTATGGTTGCGGGCACGCCAGCCAAAATCATGCGCCAAAATGTACGCTGGGAGCGTTAAAGGCTCAAGCTATAAGCGATGTTTTGTTAAAACAAGTTTGGCGATTTGAAATCAATGCAACGGCGCGCTTTAATAAAGAGGCACCACTCGCATCACCTCTTCTATGGTCGTCAGCCCTTCACTAATACGCTTCGCCCCCGATAAACGTAGTGGTTGTACGCCTTCACGATACGCTTGCTGTTTCAGCACATCTAAATTGGTGTCAGCGGCAACCAGTTTTTTTAGCTCATTGGATAACGGCATGATTTCATATAGTCCAACGCGACCCTGATAACCAGTATGGCGACAGTGCTCACAACCTTGCGCTGTATAAATCTGTGCTGGCGCGGCAGCACGCCAAGGCTGAACCAATTCCTGCCACTGAGTAGCAATTTCACTATCTGCCGTAACATCGACGGCTTTTTTGCAATGCGGGCATAATGTCCGTAACAACCGCTGTGCCATCACGCCCAATATCGTCGCTGACGTCAAAAACGGCTGAATGCCCAAATCATGTAGACGGGTGATTGAGCTTGGTGCATCATTAGTATGCAGCGTTGAGAGTACCAAATGTCCCGTTAAGGACGCTTGCACTGCCATATTCGCGGTTTCAGCATCACGAATCTCCCCCACCATAATGATATCAGGGTCTTGACGCATCAAAGAGCGAATACCATCAGCGAAGTGCAAATCAACGCCAGGATTGACCTGCATTTGGTTAAAGGCCGGCTCAATCATCTCAATCGGGTCTTCAATGGTACAGACGTTGACTTGCTCGGTGGCGAGCTGTTTGAGGGTACTATATAAAGTGGTGGTTTTACCCGAACCCGTCGGACCTGTCACCAGAATAATACCATTTGGATGCGCCGTCAGCTCATGCCATGTTTCTAACTGCTTACCCGATAAGCCCAGCTGAGCAAACGAGCGCACCAGTACTTCAGGGTCAAAAACCCGCATCACCAGTTTTTCGCCAAAGGCGGTCGGCATAGTAGAGAGACGTAACTCTGTTTCCAATCCTTTTGGGGTACGCGTTTTTAAGCGTCCGTCCTGCGGCTTACGTTTTTCTGCCACATTGAGCCGTCCTAAAATTTTAATCCGCGCTGTAACCGCGACGATAATCGCCAGCGGCATCTCATAAACGGTATGCAGCACGCCATCGATACGAAAACGTACCTTGCCAGTTTCACGGCGTGGTTCTAGATGAATATCACTGGCACGCTGCTCAAAGGCATACTGCAACAGCCAATCAACGACTTTGACAATATGCTGATCATTGGCATCAGGATTAGTATTGTCGCCTAGCTGCAATAGTGCTTCCACATTGGTGACGTCAGCCGCCGCGCGTTTGTGTAGAGAGTTAGCGCCAGCAATTGCTTGCGTGACTTGATAAAACTCTTGCCGGTAGCGCTGAATCTGTTCAGGGTTGAGGTAGACCGTACGATAGCTTTTGGATTTGATAAGTTTTTCAATGTTGGCGTGCCAATCGGTATAAAACGGTTGATCGGTGCCGATCACGACCTCGTCCATTGTGACTTCAATCGGCAGAATATGCTGTGAGCGCGCGTATTCAAAAGACATCAGCTGCGTCACCGCAGGCACATCTATTTTTAACGGATCAATACGCACCAGTGTCATACCTGCTTTGGCAGCTAGCCATTGATTGAGCCATGTCAGCGTCAATTTATTGTCAGGGCTATTATGCAGTGCATGGCCATTTGGCAAACCAAACTCACTAATCGTTAGTAGCGGATTCTGCGCTTTATCACGGCGACTAGTAATCACCAGATTGTAGCCACGTTGATCGATGACTTTATCTGCCAACAGTTCGTCTAGGCACCAACGCAAATCAATCACTATCGAGTACTGTTGAGCTGACATATCTTTCTTCTTTTATGGTTTAAATGGTTTCATCGGTTATAAAATCATGTGCTGTTTTTTATAGTCGGTTTAATTTAAAAGTAGTACAAGGCAACCGAGTGTATAGGTAATACTTTTATAGTAGATTGACTATATTTCTACTACCGCCGTTATTTGCAACTCATCTAATGCTAACATCTGAAAGCTCACATCAACAGACTTATAGCGCATAACAAATGCTGCGTTTAGCTCTGTACGACGATAAGCAGGGCGTGGATCTTGGGCGATTAATGCTTTAATAACATCTAAATCAGACAGGAGTAATTGTTTTTTTATTTCATCAATGACCGCTGTTACGCTGCGCTTATCTTTCTTACTGTTTTTTTGGTTTTTACCATGTTCGTATTTTATATTATGAGCATGTTGGTTATCTACGATTTGCAAAAACTGCTCATACGCAGATTCATTGATAGTGACGGTTAATAACCTTGGCGCAGATGGCGCAAAGCCACTTTGTGCCTCAGGTAGCGCATCACTATAAGCTACATAAGGTTTTATATCGATAATTGGTGTGCCATCTATCATATCAGCACCGCTAATGAGAAGTAACACCCGACCTTCGACAACGTCAACACATTCAAGCTTGACCACAGACAGTCCTAACGCTGACGGTCGATACATACTACGACTAGCAAACACGCCTATCTTTTGATTACCGCCTAAGCGTGGTGGTCGAACTTGCGGCCGAAAACTACTATTGGCGATAGTAGCCTGCTTGTCTTTATGTAAATAGTTATGATGAAATTGCCAGCTGATCCAAATATGGCTAAACTCGCCCAAACCCACAAAAGCCGCTGGCGTATCATAAGGCGCTAGCATCTCAATCACGCTGGTTAATGCAACCAGATTCGGCTGTCTTGGTGCGCCAAATTTTTGGGAAAGTGGTGCCCGATGATAGCCGATAACTGGTGCATAATGAATAACTGGGCCGTGATGATGACTGTCTAAGGGCATATCGTCATCAGACATAAAATTTCTCCAAACCATTTTTATTACAGCTATGCTGGCTTTATTAAACAACCTTATTAAACAACCTTGTCCAATGATACAAAATTACTCACTAACGATATTCCATTTTATCATGCCTCACCATCACTGCTAGACGGATTTTTATTTTAAAGTTTGATATTATGATCAAGAAATTTATTGAGAATAGCTCGCATTCCTAAAACAACGACTTAAAAATGGGTGTTTATAAACAGCACGAGCACCTTATAAAACCGAATAATAATGTTAAAATAGCGCGATCATCGTCTATATAGACCTTTTAGTTTAATAAAAACTTGAAACATTTTATGCCTATCATTGAAAATGCTTATTCAACACTCATTTAAGTTAACCGATACAGATTACTAATTACTAACGAGGGCTTTATGTCAAAACTCCGCACCGAAACGGTTACAGAGGTTCATCATTGGAATGACTCACTGTTTAGCATCAAAACCACTCGCGACGATGGCTTACGCTTTCGCAATGGCGAGTTTGCGATGATTGGTATCGTTGTCGATGGTAGGCCGCTATTACGCGCTTACTCGATTGCCAGTCCGAACTATGAAGAACATCTGGAGTTTTTCTCCATCAAAGTGCAAGACGGTCCACTCACCTCACGGCTGCAACATATCAAAGTGGGTGATGAGCTATTGGTGAGTAAAAAGCCAACGGGTACTTTGGTACTAGATGATCTACTCCCTGGCAAAAACCTTTATATGCTGTCTACGGGTACTGGACTTGCACCATTTTTAGCCTTGGCGCGTGACCCTGAAGTCTATGAGCGGTTTGACAAAATTGTTTTGGTACACGGTGTGCGTCACGTAAAAGACCTAGCGTATCGTGAAATGTTTGAAGACGAGTTGCCAAATGATGAGATTTTTGGTGAAGACTTCCGTGAAAAGTTTATCTACTATCCGACAGTTACTCGTGAAGATTTTAGAAACACGGGACGTATTACCGACCTGATGAGATCTGGTAAGTTCTTTGAAGACATCGGTCTGCCACCGATGAATAAAGAAGATGATCGTGTGCTTATTTGCGGTAGTATGCCATTCAATGCGGATATTTCTGCCATTTTGGATGATTTTGGCCTGACCGTCTCGCCGCGTATGGGTGTACAGGCAGATTATGCCGTTGAACGTGCTTTTGTAGGTTAAACATCAACGTTGGTTAAAAATCCAATTTTATTTAAAATATAATAAATTAT
>NZ_JBQSXN010000038.1:0-27826 GCF_052378235.1 Psychrobacter sp. AOP3-A1-26 | reverse complement strand
ATATATTTTAATAGCTCTACAACCTGCTCAGGCGTTTGCGCCCAGCCCATTGCTGCTGCATCCACTTCTTTTAGTGGATGAATAATATCCTCAGCATGCAATGTGATATAAGGCTTGCCCAAGGCCGCACAGTAGCCCGCATCGAAAGCGGCGTTCCACTGCTTGTATTTATCACCAAAACGAATGATAGCAATATCACATTTTTGAATCATATTTTTGGTACGAATCGCATTGACCTTCGACGACTGATGGTCGCGCCAGAATCCACTTTCATTTTCGCCGAGTACATCACCGGCTGCGTCGCTGGCTTCGTGCTCAGTCACTGCAGATGTGAACTTAATATTCAGACCATGGTCTTTAGCGCCTTGCATGATTTTCTGACGCCAGTCGGTGTGTATTTCTCCAGATAAATAAACGGTCCAATTCATAATAAACTCCTTTTTAGTATTAAATGCTGGTTATTCTCAAATTCAGGCCAGCTGTTAGTGAACAGTTGCTACTGTTGTTCGATTCATAAAAAATGAATGATAGTTATCGAATGATGTGTGCGGCGTACGGCAATATATTAACTGCTGTCCATGGCACAAAAAATCTAGTGAGCCATGAATTGTAGCTAAGTATTAATCTTTTGCAAGTTTGGCAATCAAAGCGCTTAATAATTGATATTCTTTTTGATCGAGCTGTAGGCGCGAGCCCAGTCGAGACAAACGCGATGGTAGCGATTTTAAATTTTCACTGTCCGCCAGTTTACGTTGCACCATTAATGCGGTGATGCGTTCTGTAAGCTGTTGCAATTGTTGCTGGGTAATCGCAGGTTCATCCCATTGCTGACGTAGATAGGTATTAAGTAGGGGATGTTCTGTTATCTCTAAGCTGCCCGTCGTTTCTAATCTTTCCTCATTACCCTTATTACTATCAGCTTCGATATGCGTTTGGGTATAAGCAAAGATAAAACTGGCTATCACTTGCACCGCTGAGGCGACATTGAGCACTGGGTAGGCAGGGTTGGCGTCGATTTGAATATGATAATCAGCGTAAGCCAACTCTTCGTTGGTCAAACCACGATCTTCACGGCCAAATAGGATAGCAATATTTGGCTTGTTGGCCTTGTCATTTATTGGTTGATCATTGGTAGTCGTGCTTAATGCTATAGCCGACTGCTTATCAATAAAATCCAGCATGATTTTGGCCGCTTGGGTAGGTGTTACCACAGGGCGGGGCAGATGACGACTGCGACTGCTGGCCGCAAACACTAGCTGACAGTCCGCTATTGCCGACTCTAGTGTCGGCGCAATGGTTGCGGAGGACAATAAATCACTACCACCAGCGGCGTGTGAGACACTGGTGTCATCAATTGGAAATTTAGGATCAACGACCGTCAGGCGTGATAAGCCCATAGTATGCATCGCGCGCGCTGCTGAGCCGATATTGGCGGGTAAGGTGGTATTAACCATCACCACTTGTATGCAAGACAGATAATCGCTGACCGAAAAACCCGCTATTGACGATGATGCATTGTTACTCATTATTGCCCCAAGCGCTGGTTGATGTCTTGTTCTGCATGGTCTAATGCTATAGCAATGTCTTCGATAAGCGGGGCTTGTTCGCTGATACGCTGCTCGCGGCATCGCTCTTGTAATTGACTGCTAAGACTTACCAGTTGGGTTGTACCCAGATTAGCACTGGCACCTTTTAATGCGTGAGCAAGCTCAAAGCCATTGGCATTATCGTTTTCTTGCTGCGCGATTCTAAGTTTGGTGATACGCTCATGACAGTCAGTAATATAGACTTGTATTAAATCGACAAAGTCTTCTTCTAGTAAGTCACGCATATCTTCAAATTGCTCATCATTGATAACCTGGTCATCAGGATTGGCAGTTATATTGTTATTGTGGTTTTCAGCCATGGTCATGTGTCCAATAGGATAAAAGTTAACATGGAAAGTTTAAGTGTCGTTGGTTTCTTAATGCTAATGAATATGCTAACGCTAATCAAATCATCAGCTGTAATGAAAGTGTAATTTATCCTCACTAATCATACTTTTTAGCTGTTGTAAATTATCGTCATTTGGATAAACGCGCCAATGCTCCGATAAACCAACATTGGCAATGCCATATTCTTCATAGATACTCAGCCCAAGTGGCAGGCAGTTATCGTTAATGGAAGCGTCTGTATTACTCAGGGCGTTGTTGGCATAGCTGCTGCCATTTTGGTGAAGAGTATCTTGGGTCATGTCGCTTTCTAACGCCAATAAATCGTTGCCATCTTCATCATATAGGCTGCCGCCCATCACCGGATCGTAAACACCGTTAGCGCCGTTGTTTATATTACCGCCTTGCTCGTTTTGTTCATGGTCATAAGACAGCTTTGGTGCCGGAATAATGCTGGCTTGTGCAGATTTAAGTAACGGTTGCATGCGCGTCAGTAAGTCGATATCGCTGCCGTGAATTTTAATACTGATTTTTTTTAGCCATCTGAGGCGGGCATCGACCATGCTCATAGCACTATCAAGGCGCGCAAATAGGCGACCCTCGCGCTCACGGATACTGCCTTTTATAATAACTACTTCGTCAACCTTGAGCTGGTCTTTAACACGATTGAAGCGCTCAGCGTAACAGCTTACCTCTAGTCTTGAGGTGCCATCATCCAAGGTAATGACGTTACGGTTACCAAAATTGGCGATGTCGATGATTAAGCCTGCAAAGTAGCAGCTACCATTATAGCCAGTATCCGTGAGCTTATCGAGGCGTGCGCCTGAGGTATAACGTTTTAACTCGTCTAAATACTCATTGATAGGATGTCCCGTTAAATACAAACCTAACGTATTTTTTTCAGCTTTTAAACGATGCTTATCGCCCCAAATCAACTCAGGTGTCATCACGAGTGGCGGTGCGGCAACGACGCCATCCATTTCACCAAACAAATCCATCATACCGATCTCGCGGTTTTGACGGTCTTGCTCAGCGGCTTGCACCGCGCTTGGCAGTTGACTCATCAGCGCACCGCGAATCTCGTATGCTTCGTCTGCTGGCAAGTCAGGTCGTAAAGTGGCAGCAAAGTCATCAAAACAGCCAGCGTTTATCAGACCTTCAAGGGTGCGCTTATTAACCTTTTTGATATCAACGCGTCGGCAAAAGTCATATAAATCTTTAAACGGACCCTCACGGCGGCGCGCATCAACGATAGATTCAACCGCACCTTCACCAACCCCTTTAATAGCGCCCAGTCCATAAATAATGTTGGTTGGCGTATCAGCAACAAAGTGCCATTCACTGCGGTTAACCGATGGATTGACCACGGTTAAATCAAAGTTTTCACGGCAGTCATTGATAAAGAACACCACGTTATCGGTGTTGTTCATATCTGATGTGAGTACCGCGGCCATAAATTCGGCAGGGTAGTATTGCTTTAGATAAGCAGTTTGATAAGCCAGTACACCATAAGCAGCAGAATGCGAGCGGTTAAAACCATAACCGGCGAACTTTTCCATCAAGTCAAATACGCCACCTGAAGTCACTTCATCGATACCTTGCGACGTTGCCCCTGTGATAAAAATATCGCGCTGTTTGGCCATCTCTTCAGGCTTTTTCTTACCCATAGCACGGCGTAACATATCCGCACCGCCCAAGCTATAGCCTGCCATTACTTGCGAGATTTGCATCACTTGTTCTTGATAGACAATAACGCCGTTGGTGTTTTCTAAAATTGGCTCAAGGTTAGGATGGTCATAAATGACTTCCTCGCGGCCGTGCTTACGGTCAATATACATCTCGACCATACCGGCATCGAGTGGACCTGGGCGATACAGCGCACACATGGCGATAACGTCTTCGATATTGGTCGGTTGTAATTTTGCCAGATACTTTTTCATGCCCATACTTTCTAGCTGAAAGACAGCCGTGGTTTTGGCATCTTGCAGTAGCTTATAAGCCTTGCTGTCATCTAATGGCAACTCTTCTAACACCAGCGCATCTTTGCCTTCTATCGCACGGCGTCGATTGATGTTTTCAACGGCCGCGCTAATTACCGTTAAGTTACGCAGACCCAAGAAGTCAAACTTTACCAGACCAACATCTTCGACATCGTCTTTATCAAATTGACTAACGCGGTGTCCTTCGTCATCACAGTAAATAGCACTAAAATCAGTGATTTTATGAGGGGCAATTAGTACGCCACCCGCATGTTTACCGACGTTTCGGCAGACACCTTCCAGCTTGATGGCCATCTCCCAAATCTCAATGGCATCTTCATAATCCATATTATCAGGGTTGGAGATTAAATCTTTGAGCTGCGGCTCTTGTTCGAGGGCTTGGCTCAGCGTAATACCAGGCGTTTTGGGGATGAGTTTTGATAATTTGCTGGCGAGAAAGTACGATTTACTTTGTACGCGCGCCACATCTCGTACCACTGCTTTTGCTGCCATGGTACCAAAGGTGATAATCTGCGAGACCGCTTCACGCCCATAAGTTTGTGCGACATAATCAATAACGCGGTCACGACCTTCAATACAAAAGTCAATATCGAAATCGGGCATGGAGACACGCTCAGGGTTTAAGAAGCGCTCAAAAAGCAAGTCGTAATGAATAGGGTCAAGATCGGTAATGTTTAATGCATAAGCGACCAAGGACCCGGCACCAGAACCACGGCCTGGGCCAACAGGTACGCCATTGGCTTTCGCCCAGCGGATAAAATCCATGACGATAAGGAAGTAACCAGGGAAACCCATGGATAAGATAATCTCAAGCTCATATTCTAAGCGCTCGTCATACTTTTGGCGAAAGTCGTCCCAGTGTTCACTACGCTCGTCAACAGGAAATAGCTTGTCTAGCCGCCTATCAAGACCGCGTTGCGACTCAGCCCGAAAAAACGACTCAGTGGTCTCACCTTCAGGTACTGGAAAATCAGGCAGGACGTTAATACCCAGTGTCAAGGTCACATTACAGCGGGTTGTTAAGCGTAAGGTATTATCAATAACTTGCGGAATATCAGCAAACAATTGCTCCATTTGCGCTTGAGTTTTTAAATATTGCTCATCAGAATAAGTTTGTGGACGATTTTGGTCGGCGAGTACGTAGGAGCCTGCGATACAAACCCGTGCTTCGTGAGCATCAAAATCGTCTTGTTCTAAAAAGCGCACGTCATTATGGGCAACAATTGGAATATTGTGTTTGGCACCCGCATGAATCGCTGCTTTGATAAATGCGTCTTCACCTGAGCGATTGGTACGTTTGATGGCAAAATATAAGCGATCATCAAAATGGGCTTGCCACTCTGTAATCAGCTCATCGGCTTTTTCTGGCATCGAGCCGACTAGCGCTTGACCAACATCAGATTTTTCGGTAAATAAAACAATGACGCCTGCCGCATGCTCTAAAATATGGTGACGTTTAATGACAGGCGTACCATGGTTGGCAGGGTCTGCGCGACCTTCGGTAAAGCCAAGCGATACGATACGGGTAATGTTTTGATAGCCTTCGTTATCCATCGCCAATAAGGTCAAGCGTGTGTCGTCATTATCCATAATGACTTCACTACCGATAATGGGTTTGATACCAGCGCCCAAGCAGGCACGGTAGAACTTTACCGTGGCATAAAGGTTCGATAAGTCGGTCAACGCAAGCGCGCTTTGATTGTCTGCCGCTGCCGCTTTAATCAACGGCTTGATACGCACGATAGAATCGGTAATGGAATATTCGCTGTGAATGCCAAGGTGTACAAATGCCATAGAAGACTCTTACTGGTACGATCGAGAAGGAATGGGTTGTATGATGATAAAATTTTTATTATCAATACTTTATGCTTTTTTAAAACGTAGTAGAGCGCTAAAAATTGTATTTTCAAGGTTTAAATTTGGTCGTTAATAATAGCATTATTTGGCGCGGGCAGCTACTGATTCAAACCTGTAAGACTGAGTAAAAACATGTAAAAAATATTTTTTATGACTATAAAATCAATATCATAAGTGAGTTTTCATGATAAATACTTAAGTTTTAAGGTATGAAAAAATATAAATCATCATCCATCAAGCTAGTGCCAAATCGTAATGTCAGGCATTTTTGATATAGCCAGTATTTAATATCATGTTAAGACTGGTAGGTAGTGCGACGGTTTTTTTAACTAGCTGCTCAAAGGAACAGGAGTAACCGTGCCATTGTTACAAGTGAATCTCATATTTCCGTTATTTAAGTTGTACTTTGATCTAAATCCTTCAACACCACCAGACTGCTTAGCAATGAGATTATTTTGACAATCTGTGACTTTGCTAGGCAAGTAGGCTTTACCATCTTTACAAACGAAGTCATAGGTTCCTTTCGGCAAGTTATTATCTTGCCAAAATGTATCAGCATCTGAAATTGAAAGCTCCATGCTTAAATTATTTCCTCTGCAGTCTCCCACTAATCTTCCTTGATCATCTTTCAAATATTTTCCACCTCCTTGTAGTGCAGCGTTCATATCGAGACACGCATTAAGAGGTAGAAGGCAGATGGTAATTAAGACAGCTCTAATAGTTTTCATAATGCTGTTCCTTGATTAACCTTGATTAACCTTGAATGACGTAGCGGAAAAACATATTTTTATTATTTTCCATAGCGGTAAAAAAAGGAGTTGAACGCATCAAGACATCATTAAAAGCAGCGACTATAAAGACGCACTACTTATTAGTATAATCTATAGGAACAACTTTACTGCCTTGACAGTTGAACATGGTGTACCAAACCATTTCACCATCTTTATATCTGGGGAAATTATTGTTAAGCTTGAACTGCGCAATGCCACCCGGCTGTTTAGCGATGAGGTTACCCTGACAGTCCGTGACTTTACTAGGTAAGTAGGCTTTGCCGTCTTTGCAGACAAAGTCAGTGGTTCCTTTTGGTAAATTATTAGCTTGCCAAAATCTATCAGCTGCTGACTCAGGATTATGCTTCGTGCTTATGTGACTCCCCTGACAGTCTCCCACTAGACCCTGATCATCTGATAGATATTCTCCACCTGTTAAATAGTCACTATTCCAGTTTTGAAGATTACCGCAGGCGGTGAGAGAGACTAGGCAAACACCTGCTATGATAGTGCTGATGATTCTCATGATATTGCTCCTTAGTTAGCCTTAGATGACGTAGCGATAGCATTAGCATTATCTATATCTACGATAATCATATAAATAGAATAAACTAAGTCGCAGCTAACTATTAAAACTAAGCCTTTAATCGGTTACTACGAGCTACTCATATGAACAGGAGTAACTGTGCCACTTTTACAAGTAAACCTTATATTTCCATTATTCAAATTATATTTTGATCCCAATCCTTCAACGCCACCAGATATCTCGCCAAAATAAATTTGCTCAGCTTTTGGGGATTAAAGAAAAAAGAGGCTTGCCTGTTTTCCAGCTTACCGCAGTTGTACATTTTACTACGGCGTTGCCAGAATCATTTTCTAAATATTTTGTCTGCATTTGCGAGTCGATTAAAAACCTAAAGTAGTTTCATAGGCTGCTAGTCCTGGTGTGCTGGTCATGAGTAATACGAGTTTTATTGATTGCATAATAGAACTCAGTGATATGATTAATACCCAACCACCGCCGCATCGACGATACGTGGGTCAGAAGAACCATAGACTCCATTTGGCGTCATCATAATCGACTGCGTTGAGCCCATGGCTGCTTTGGGGCTGACCTTGTGCCCCATTGATTCAAGTTTTTTAACGGTATCAATATTTAGTGCTTTTTCGACTCGAATCTCATCGGGTTGCCACTGATCATGAATACGCGGTGCGTGTGTCGCTTCAGCGATATTCATATCATGATCGATGACGTTAGAGATCACTTGCGCGACGGTAGTAATAATGCGGCTACCACCGGGGCTACCAGTGACGATATAAGGTTTACTGTCTTTAAATACGATTGTCGGACTCATCGAGGATAACGGTCGTTTATTAGCTTCTACCGCATTTGCCTCACCACCTAATAGTCCATAGCCATTAGGCACGCCAGGCTTGGCAGAGAAATCATCCATTTCATTATTGAGTAAAATACCTGTGCCTTCAGCAACCAGCCCAGTACCGTAAGAAAAGTTCAGCGTATAGGTATTGGCTATCGCATTGCCGTCTTTATCAACGATAGAGAAATGCGTGGTTTGATCGCTTTCATAAGGTAGTGGATTATTTGCATTAATAGTAGACGCTGGCGTGGCTTTTTTTGGATTAATCAACGCGCGCAGTTTATCCGCATAAGCTTGTGAGGTTAAGCCGCTGGCAGGCACATCGATAAAATCAGAATCCCCCAAATACTCCGCTCGATCCGCATAAGCCAACTGCATTGCTTCAGCCATTAAGTGAATCGTTTGCGCGCTGTTTTGACCGTAGTCTTTTAGCGGATAGCCTTCTAAGATATTTAAAATCTGTACGATGTGTATACCGCCAGAAGAGGGTGGTGGCATCGACACAATCTCATAACCACGATACTCCCCTTTGACTGGCTCGCGAGCAATAGCTTCGTAATTGGCTAAGTCTTCTAGGCTCATGCTCCCGCCAGCCTCATTAACCGCTTTTACCAGTTTTTTGGCCGTTTCCCCTTTATAAAACCCATCGGCACCTTTTGCCGCAACAAGCTTAAGTGATTTTGCCAGTTCAGGTTGTTTTAAACGCTCACCGGGTTGATAGGCGCTGCCATCAGCTTTAAAAAATATCTTTTTAGTACTTGGCCATTTTTGCAAACGATCGCTTAGGGCTTCTAGTGACTCGGACAGACCTGCAGTCACTTCTATACCGTCCTCAGCCAGTGCAATGGCTGGTGCCATCACTTGTCCGCGACTCATGGTGCCATGATCTTCTAACGCTTTAAGTAATCCTGCGACTGTCCCCGGAACCCCAATCGCTAAGCCATGATAGCGTGATAAATCACTGACCGCATTGCCTTCTTCATCGAGATACATATCACGCGAGGCGCTACTCGGCGCTTTTTCACGGTAATCGAGTGCCACTGTTTTGCCTTGCTTGGCATCATAAATCATCATAAAACCACCACCGCCGATGTTTCCAGCACGCGGTAAGGTCACTGCTAAGGCAAAGCCAACGGCGACCCCAGCATCAACCGCATTACCACCGTCTTTTAAAATCTTGAGTCCGATATCAGAGGCGAGGGCTTCTTGGGTGGCGACCATGCCATTCTTTGCCCAGACTGGATGATGAATCGCGTCAGCTGAGTAAATGGCTTGATCAGTTTTAGCGTTGTTAGTTGTGGGGGTAAGGACATTACTTGTTGCTGGTGTAACACGCTGAGTTTCAGACAATACGGTAGGATTATCAGTCATAATCGCTAGATTGATAGCACTGGTATTAATCGATGTTGGGTTGATGGTATTTGATTGATTGATTGTGGATTCAGCAGCATGAGCAGATAGCGATACTAAAAACGTACTGCTGATTAACAAGATAGTGGCTTTGATTTTCGATCTATCTTGAAAGTTATCGCGAGAAGTATGAGTGGTATTTTTTGACATTGAGCTTGGCATTATAAGTTCCTTTTTACGCAAGTGATGAAACTGGGTTCGTAGCAGCTAAGCTATAAAAATAAAGAGGTTAAAGTAGTGACTAAATAGTGACTAGCTCTACATTTTATAAGCAAATAGTCTTATTAGGGGCTGTATAGAATTCATCTATTAGGACTGCTGATCGCTAAAATAATTCCAGACTAGGCGTAAATCGAAGGTAATGTCGAGACCTTAGCTAGATTTACAACAACGTCTGGGGCGATTTTAGCATCAGTCCGAAGGAACAGGACTATTTTTTGCCACTTCATAGCCAAAACTATCGCGCTTAGAATAACTAAACTTACTATTTTTGGCGTCGAATTGCCTAAAAAATAGTCTCTGTCAGTTCCTTAGCTGAATTCTATACAGCCCCTAAAAACTCTAAAAAATTTTCTTAAGAAATACGCTCTAATCTTACTAAATTGTAACGCCTTGTGTTATAAGTATACTCAATAATACCCACTTATTATCGACTTTTTATATGTATAAAGGGACTTTTATGTCATTCAACCATAGTGATAATCGCGAACAACAGCGCTACTCTGACATGACTCATCACCAGTTATCTGCCAATAATCATACCGAGCGTTCACATCAGTCGCGCAAATTAATCTCTATCACAGGCTGCGCATTACTGCTTGGTGGTGCGTCTTTTGGGCTGGCAGGCTGTCAATCAAGCCCAACGCTATCATCGTCTGCGGCATCAAAAAGTATGATTGATTTTAATACCGCCGATAGTGTACAAAGCCTAGCGCAAGGCCGCGCATTTAATGCCGATGTAGCAGCCAAATCTGAGCGCTATCAACAATTATTTGATCAAGAAAAATATCCCAATACGGACAATCAAGCCAAGTCACATTTACTTGCTGCTATTCGTCAGCATCTAGCGACAGAGCATGTGGCAGTCGCGCAAGCCAATTATCATGCCGTCCCTTTTATTGATCCAGATAGCATAGATGCAGGCTCTAGTAGTTTACTTAGAACGATTATAGAAGCCTATGCTTATGAGCCTGAAAGCATGGATGAGGGCATGGACTATAATGAGAGCGGCTCGAATGATAATGACGAGAGAGTTAATGATAGCTATGAAGATAGTGATAAACTGACAATAGCGGATGCGGCAACAGCAGTAGGTGACGTGAAAGATGTCAGTGAATACGGCGATTATGATGTCATCGATGCCGATGAAACTGTTGATGATTATCATCGCTACTATGAGGATGGCTATAATCGAGAGGGTTACGATAGAGATGGCGATAATGAATATGGCAATGCAGAGGGCGGTCTTCTCTCAGGAGTCTCAAACCTAAAGCCCAAAAATCTATTAAAAAACTATGAGGCCATACAAATGGCCAAACAGCAGTCAAAAGCTGTAGAAGATAGCCAATCATCAACGCCATCTACTGGCGTCAGCGGTCAAATGCTGAGTATGTTCCATCGCACGCCGGAACAGATAGCCGCGTCAAATGCTTATCAATATCAAAACTTAACGTTTAATAGTGTCAGTCAGTACAAACCCAAACAGCGAAAACTGCAAAGCGTCTATAGCTATGACTATGTGACGCCGACGATTAGCTCATCCGTACAGATACCGTTAGCATTCGATTTTAACCATAGTAGAGTTACGGTAGACCCGTCAGCAATTATGCCTATCGTGGCGCTCGTTAACCCTGAAAACACCCCTTTACCTAACCAAATGGCCTCAAATACCGTCAGTTTTGGCTTGCCTGAAGCTATTACGGCGCAGCTGCCACCAGCAGTGCTGTACGATGCCGCCATTGCTGCTATACAGAGCAGCATGGCAGAGCTAGCGCCTGAGCACTTCAGCGCGGTAGATATTCGTCATGATACCTTTGCCAAAGAAGTCGGCGCGAGCCGTGCTGTAAAGGTGCATTTTGGTAGCAAGCAAAGCGGTGAGATGATTGGCAAAACCCTAAAATACATGACACAGTCGCTACAGGATTATGTCGATGCCAATCCTCAGAAATATCCTGATGGCGCCATGCTAAAAACTGCGCTTGCAAAAGTGCAGCTATACAATAAAGGCTATCAAAGTGCGGATGTGGGCGCGCTATTGCAGCTCATTGAGGCCATTGGTCCGATCTCTTTTAATCAGATGAATTATTATTATTTAGACAGCTCAGATCGCCTGCTTGCCAAGCAGCAGCGGATAAATATCGGCGGCGACTTGATGGGTTCTACGACCAGCGTGCTAAACCAAATACGCTATGATAAAGGTAGCTTTAATAACCATGCGCTAACCCCTTTATTGACCGAGTCCTTTGGCGCAAATGCTAAAGCTGCTATTGATGGCAATGCATGGATTGCAGAGCAACGCCAACAAAAAGACAGACTGCAAGCAGCACGTGATGCGCGCTACGATTATAGTGGGAGCAGTGATGATTACGATGATGATTATATTAGCGATTATGCGGATGATGTGGCAGAGAATGATTATGACGATGACGATGACCAAAAATACTGATAATAGAAAAGCGGTTAAATAGCGCTATTTTATTACGTCTAAGTCAATATTTATTAAGGATAAAAAATGAAAATAGTACATCAAATCATTGCAAGTCGTCTTTCGTCAGTTAGCCTTGCGTCAGTTCTCAATGGCAATCGCCTATTTGCTAGTGTATTGGTAACAGGAGCACTATTATTAACGGGCTGCCAATCTACCAATCCTAGCCAATCCAATGCTATGACTGCCAAGCAAACACCAGTGGCAGCAAAAACAGCACTGGCGACTGCATTAAAAAAACAGCGCCGCCAGTCTTTTAGTTATCATAGTAATCTTGAGATTAGTAACGAGCAGCAGTTTAGTGATATAAATACTAAAATAGGTGCCAAAGAGCCTGTCGCCTCAGATTATATCGATGAATACTGCGAAGACACACATGATCAAGCATATGCCGCCTTACTTGCTCAAGCAGCAGCACAAAATAAAGACATTTTGGCGGTGGATTATGACGCTGAGCGAACGACGCTGAAAGACCGCTATCTTGAGTGCACGAATGCGTATGAGGCATGGGTAGACAGTAAATATGATAGTGATATCACCGTGCCAGCATCTTACCAACAGCTATTTGATAATTACGATGATCGAGCGACAGCGCAAGATGTCAAAAAAGCAAAGCTGCTAGATGCTTATGTGCTAAAGCCACTGTCTATCAATGCACAAGGCGTTTATCAGCCAATGGCTGGCAAGGCGACGATGCTGGCGAGCATTCAGTATCAAGCGCGCAACCATCAAAGCAGCATCAATCAGCCTATGTATATCGATTTTAAAAACGGTAATATGTATCTATGGGCAGATAATTTTGCGATGTTTAATTCAGAACTGTTAGACGATAAGCTCGGTACAAAGTGGCGTAATAAGTGGCTAAAGCTAGCCATTGATGACGGTACTTTACCCAAAGGCTTTGGTAGTGAGTTGATAAAAAGTCATTTTGCGGCGCTAGATGCCACATTTGATGCCGCACCTGTTAGCCAGTTTGATTATGTCGCTCCTACTACGCTAGCCTCGCTTTCTCCTAAGTTACCTGCGCATCAGCTACCAGCCATGCTGGCAAGTAACCAAGTCATTCGCCGTGTACAAAGTGTCGAGAGTTATGAGCAGTTTTATCAAGACTACATGCGCATCGTCTACGAGCGGATTGGTCAGCGATATCCAGAGCTAGTCAAAGAAAGTGAATCTTACGAGCTAGGCGAGACTAATACTGATAAATTTACCAGTAAAGCATTAGTACAGCAAATGTTGGCAATGATAAAAACTGGTATCGATAGTGGCAGTGAGGCAAGAGAGGAAACAACAGCAGAGGCAAAAGTAAGGACGGTAGAAGGTGCAATGCTAGCAAATACAGAGATGCAAGCGCTGTATGGATTTGATAAGCGGGGTCAGCTTAAATGGCAACATCTGCGTCGTGAGCTACCGAGCGAAACTGTCTCTAATAAGAATATGGTCGTAGATGTTTTACAGCAATACTCCGCTATAAGCGCTAAAGACATGGCATTTCCCAACTTACCCAGTAATAGTCAAGTACCAAACGCCAGTAATAGTATCGATATGCGAGAGTATGGCAGCGAGCTGATGCAATATTATCGTGATGGCAATGGTACTGCGATGGGGAAAATGATGTTTAGTGTCATGCCAATGGCTAAAAAGAAGTTTGGTTCGATTGACTGAGCGAAATCTGATTAAACCTTAGTTTAAAAACCTAAAAAGCGCACCGGCTAACCGATGCGCTTTTTTAGATAAACGTCCTATCAATTAAAAAGCAGTGGTCAATTACAAGCCTTGTTGATGGTGCTTACCATGCATTTTACGATTTTTTGTACCATGATGACCTTTTGCTTGTCTTTCTGATTTTAATTGCGCCATTTTTTGACGCTGTTCGGCAGTCAGTACTTGAGATATTGCATGTTGGGTTTGGATACGTTCGATAAAGCGCTGCTTGGTTTTTGCCGCTTGCTGGTCCGCCAAGCGATTGACAGCGGCGTTGTTTAACGTACTGGCACTGGTCAAAGCTTGGATTTGTTTTTGCGTTTGCGCACGTTCTGCTTGATATTTCGTGCGATCACTTTTGTGACCACTATATTTTTCTTTCATGATAGCTTTGATTTGCGCTTGCTGCTCGGCTGTCAAATCCAGCTGTGCCATTGGCCCTCTCATACCGCCTTTGTTCATGGCGTTTTTCATGCCATCTTTATGGTGCTGCATTTTGCTGGTCGTTGGTGCAGTGTCGGTGGTGGCATTAACACTGGTACAAGCTGTAACCGTTAATATGCTAGACATTGCTAATACTGAGCCTATTAATAATTTTTTCATCATCATTACCTTAATTTATAGTGCATACGTTATTGGTTGCGAAAAAGTCAGTTTTTATCTGATAAGCCTATCAATGATAAGTGTCCCGAATAGCTACTATTCATCACTACTTGCCATCAGGATTGGTTGCTGATAGCCGCTATCATACGTCAGTTAGAAGTTACGAACATTTATGAAGTATTAAGAAAGGTAACGTTTATAGCGCATTGATAGGCGCTTGCCTGATAATATAGGCAGTGCTAAATAGAGTCGATAGGTTAGTAGCACACGTATCGGCTTTAAAGTGAATCAACTATATGAGTAATAATAAGAGTGAGTTACAAGAGGATGGACATGCCAAATATTTTATTGGGTGACGATGACGAAGAGTTGACTCAATTATTGCAAGAGTATTTGCATAATCACGGTATTCGCTGTGATTGTGTTCATGATGGTGAAGCCGTCATAGAGCGACTGAAAACAGCGCTGCATGACGATTTGCCTTATGATTTATTGGTGCTTGATATTATGATGCCAAAGATAGATGGGCTCAGCGTGCTACGTCAGCTGCCAGCTATTAGTGATATTCCTGTCATTATGCTGACCGCAAAAGGGGAGGAGATTGATCGCATTATCGGACTGGAGCTGGGTGCGGATGATTATATTACCAAACCCTGTAATCCTCGAGAATTGCTGGCACGTATCAATGCCGTTATCAAACGTAGCCGCACTATAGCATCTGGTGTCGCCACATCAGAGCACGCTGTGCTACCAGACAGTCGGTTGCATCTGGATCAAAACCAGCGGCTTTGTCAAATAGATGGTACAGAGCTACAAGTTACTGGCACAGAGTTTGATTTACTCGTCGCTTTATTAAAACAAAAAGGCGAGGTGGTGAGTAAAGCGTGGTTATCAAAACATGTCTTGCAACGTGAATTACAACCATTCGACCGTAGCCTCGATGTCCATGTCTCGCGCCTACGTAAAAAACTCCAGCCTTTTCATGATGAGCCAATCAAGGCGATTCGTGGCAAAGGTTATCAGTTGGTACTTTAATGACAGACGCGACTAAGATGGCAAGTTCAGCGATAAAAAAATCGAAATTTCGCATACATATGACACTATTTTGGCGACTCTTTTTGAGCTTGCTATCGATGATTCTTATCACTTCTGTATTGTCTATTTTGGTTGAGCGCTGGCTTAATGAGCAAGAGCTGGCGACACGCATGGACTCGCAAATTGAAAAGCTATTGACGCAGCGTGAGCGATTGGTGACATCTTTACAAGCAGGTGATTTATCTACCGTTAAGCAAATTTATAGCGAAGATCGTAGGCTCATGAGCCAAATAAGGATATATGACCAGCAAGGCGCTATCATGTTTCCTAGATATCGGATGCGGCAAAGCCGTCGAGAGCCAGGTCAGACAACAGATTCACAGAGTTCTGTGTCGTCAGACAATGGTAGTTTGAATGGTAGTTCTGACAATAAAGAGCGTCGCGATAGCAACCCTCATGGCCGTTACAGCTTAAATGATGATAAATTAAAGGGTAATAATCCGGTCGATAGACCTTTTAGTCTCAATGATATATTACGACCGCTACCTCCTCATAAAGCCATTGCTGATACGGATAGCCGACCTGAGTTGGCCGAGATTACAGTGGTTATGCCGAATGATGAAAGCGTTATCATCCAGATGCGTCCGCATCTATTGTTTAAAGATGTCTTAGAGCTACAGCGTGGTAACTTCATGCTACGCCTGTTATTGATTGTCCTTTTCAGTATTTTGGTATGCTTTTGGCTCAGTCGTACGCTGACGCGGCGTATCGGTAGGGTACAAGATACGGTACACCATATGATTGATGGTAATTATGAGGCCAATCCACAATTATTAACATTGGGCTCTGATGAGCTGGGGTTGCTTGCAAAAGACGTGGCGCAACTATCAACCCGATTGGCTGATAGTGAGCTGGCTCGCAGACAGATGCTAAGCGATATCTCCCATGAGCTGCGCTCACCACTTGCGCGTCTTGACGTGGCGACTGAGCTGACTCGAGACTTTGCCCCTAATGCCAATCACTATCTAGACCGTATCGATAAAGAATCTACACGAATGAACGAGCTGATTGAACAAATCATTCATATCCAATCGCTACAGATGCAGCAATATACCATCTATAATATAGAAGATGAAGCAGTTGATATTTCTGACATTATCAGCGAGATTGGTAAAGATGTTTGTTTTGAGTTCCAACATAAAAATGTGCGCTGGCAATGGCAGCCAAGCAATAGTTGGTTGAGAGATTCTTGCACCGTAAGGGGTAATCAAGAACAATTATATAGCGCTCTTGAAAATGTTATTCGTAATGCCTTTATGCACACATCAACAAGCTCCGCCGTCGCTGCTGAAATGATAAAAACACAGGTAGGTAATAAAATACCTGCTATACAAGTGAGCATCATAGACGAGGGCGGCGGTATCGCAGAAAAAGACTTAGCGCGTATTTTTCAACCTTTTGTCCGGCTTGATACGGCTCGTCACCGCGAAACAGGTGGATATGGCTTGGGCTTAGCCATCGTTCATGCGGTGGTTATGGCGCATAACGGCCAAATCAGTGTTTATAATCGTAAAGATAATATTCAAGGTTTGGTCGTTGAAATAATACTGCCTGTTGAATAGCTTCGCTAAAGGTTGGTTTAAATATTACTTAATTTGTACCAGTCCCGCTTTATAGCGTTGTGTATCCATTTTATTCAGGATCGACTATAGACAATCTATTTTTGTAATGTATTCAAGTAATATGTAGTAGTAACCTTACATTTATATCTCAGAAAAATAGCACGAATTTCTGAGATATCTACAAGGTAGAGTATATCTCCACCTATTATATTCATTTTTTGTTATATATATAAGATAAGCGGTAGTAAATAGTCGATGAACAGTATTGATACTCTCTATATATTCGTTAATAATCATATATAGAGAGTGATAATGACTATACAATATAAAACCTACCTGCTGCTTAAGTTCTAATAGCAGTTACATTTCAGCATAAAACAAATATTTTTGTAAAGTTATAAGTGTTTTATTTGATCCTTTTTACTCTCTGCAATACGGAAGTTAATTTTCTCATAAGTTGGTCAGGGAGTACACGTTATGAATCGCAATTATAAAGTGATCTGGAATGCGTCTTTAAACTGCTTTATGGCAGTTGCTGAATACGCAAAAGCGCGTGGTAAGTCGTCAAAGTCTAGCGTGAGTTCAAACGCTACCATCAATACTACATCCAATCTTTCATCTACCAGTATTTTCCGTATAACTACTCTTGGATTAGGGTTAGTTGCGTTCGGGTTTAGTCTGCAGGCGACTGCTGTGCCTTGCGACGGTAGTGCAGAAGTAGAGTGTGGAACTAATGCTACAGCAAGTGCTCTTCATGGTATTGCTATAGGTAAGAATGCCACAGTTTTAGGTAGTCAAGGGATAGCGATTGGTGGGGGGTCAAGTGGTCAGAACACAACAGCAGCGGGTGAGCAATCTATCGCCATAGGTGCGAACGTTGTTTCATCAGGTGCATCCTCTATCGGCATTGGTGGTGATGATTTAGACGCCGCCTCTAAAACCAATTTCGATGGCACCATATCTACAGGTCCACTAAATAGTGGTGACGTCAATACGACTTTTAATGAATATGCTGGTCGAGATTTATTAGAGTTGAGTGATAGGTATGGTGGACATACTGAAGCGAGTGGAGCGGCCTCTATTGCCATGGGTGCCAAAGCGCGGTCTGCTGGTAACTTAGCAACTGCTATAGGCATTCATTCGAGCGCATCCGGCATCGCTTCATCAGCGTTTGGTGTGGCATCATCAGCCACCGAAAAAGGCGCATTAGCATTGGGCGCGGGTGCACAAGCGTTAGTACAGGATGGCGTAGCGTTAGGTTCAAGATCAGCAGCTAATGTTGCGGGCGGCATAGTAGGCTTTGCGCCAACAAATGCAAGCACAGCAGAACGAAATGCTATTACAGCAACCAACAGCACTACTCTTGGTGCCGTTTCTGTGGGCAGTGCAAAAGACGGTACTCGTCAGATTGTCAATCTAGCAGCCGGTACCAACGACAGTGATGCGGTGAACGTGGCTCAACTAAAAGGCGTATCTAACGCTATCGTCACTAACAAAACGCACTTCTATGGTGTCAATAGCACCGATTCAACCCGTGGCAATTATAACAATGACGGTGCGACTGGCGTTGATGCAATGGCGGCTGGAATAGATGCTAAAGCAGCTGGAGATCGCTCTGTTGCTATGGGTACTGGTGCTTCTGCTATGAGTTCTGAATCAACCGCATTAGGCGCTGCATCACAAGCATTTGCAGCTTCTGCTACCGCAGTTGGTTTTGGCGCAAGAGCAGATCAGTACGGTGCAACTGCGATGGGTGTGAACTCTCGTGCACAAGGCCAGTACAGCACTGCTGTTGGTCAAACTGCACAAGCGACAGGTGATAATTCCATTGCCTTGGCTAAAGGCGCTAAGGCTACTAAGAAGAGTGCGACAGCGGTTGGCGTTAATGCTGAAGCTTTAGGCGAGCGTTCAGTGGCTTTAGGTGAAGGTGCGCAAGCTACTACTCTGACAGGCACTGCCATTGGCTCGCGTACGCGTGCTACTGGAATCCAAAGTACCGCAGTTGGTGTTGGTTCTAAGGCAACTAAGCAATGGGCAACGGCTATGGGCTTTGTTTCAGAAGCAAATGGTGTTAGTTCTGTTGCTCTAGGCGATCGAAGTGTGGTGGATGGTAAAGAGTCGATAGCGATTGGTAAAAGCAATACAGTGAGCGGTAAGAATTCAATTGCTGTTGGTACTGGCCATACTATTGGTGGAGACAACTCAGGCGCCTTTGGTGACCCTAACATTGTCAACGGCAATAATAGCTACGCGGTGGGTAACAATAATACTATCGATGCCGACAACTCCTTTGTTCTTGGCAACAACGTCACGATCAACGCCAGTGACAAGCATTCGATCGCTGTTGGCGAGGGTGCGATAATTAATGGCGAAGACAGCATTGCAATTGGTCGGAACGCCTCTGCTGCGGCTGGTACTAGAAACGGTCTAGCAATTGGTGTGAGATCGAAGTCTGGTAACCACGCCGTATCTTTGGGTGACGACGCTACGTCGGGTAACTACGCGGTAGCGCTTGGTAGTAAAGCTAAAACGCAGATTGGCGGTACAGCTATTGGTCAGGCCTCCAGTGCAGTCAGCAATGCCACAGCCTTAGGTCGCGGTGCTATTGCAGGGCAGTCAGGTAATGTGGCTTTGGGGAACCAATCCATTACTGCAGCACAGCACACTGGCGCTTTTGCCATAAATAATCTACCAGTCGCAGGTTTAACTAGTGGCGCTAGGACAGTATCGGTAGGTGCTATTGGTGCTGAGCGACAAATCCAGAACGTGGCACCGGGGGTCGTGGATGCTAATAGCACCGATGCCATTAACGGTAGTCAGTTGTTTGGGACTAACAGCGTGCTTAAAGATTTAGGTGATACTGTTGACGATGGTTTAAACTTCGATGGTGACACAGGTACAACCGTTAACCGCAAGCTTGGTCAAAAGCTCACGGTGAAAGGAGGTGCAACCACGCCATTATCGGACAACAACATCGGTGTGGTGGCGAGCAGTCCTGATACCTTAACCGTCAAACTGGCCAAAAATATTGACTTAGGAAAGACTGGTAGTGTCAAAATGGGTACCAGTGCACCGTTTGGTCTAGGTCCTGTAACTAATGTTAACCGTTTAGGTATGACAACAGGCAATGCGCTGACTAATACTGATGTTAATGGTTTAGGTGTATTCGTCAAAGGTCCATTAGACATTGTTCCTAGTGTTGCCTTAACCAGTAATGGCCTTAACATTATTGGTGGCCCAAGCGTTACTAAATCTGGCATTGATGCAGGTGGTAAGGTAATCAGTAACGTCAAAGACGGTGTTGCACCGAAAGATGGTGTCAATGTTAGTCAGCTAGTAACCAGTGCTGCAGGATCAAGAACGGAAGTAACTAAAGGCACTAATGTGGCCAGTGTAGATAAAACCACAGGCGGCAGTGGTCAAGACGTATATACCGTCAATGCCGACGGCGCCAGTGTATCAGCAGCAAGTTCGGGTGCAGTATCAGTCACACCTAGCACCAAAAACCCCATAACTAACATGACAGACTATGAAGTTGACTTAAGTCAAGCTAGTAAAGACAGCTTAGTGAAAGCTGACAACTCAGTACAGTATGACGACTCGACTCAGACCAGCGTAACGCTAGGTGGAGCAGGAGCAGTAGCACCAGTCGCATTAACCAATGTTGCAGCTGGTGATCTAAGCGCTACTAGTACAGATGCGGTCAATGGCAGTCAGTTGTTTGAAACCAATACTAAAGTTAATAAAGGCTTCGGTATCAAAGCTGCCGATGGTAACACTGTCCAGAAGAACTTGGGTGAAGCGGTTGAGGTTGTGGGTTCTAACAGCAATATCACCACGCAAGTAAACGGTGGCAAAGTTGAAGTTGCGCTCAATAATAATCTAGATTTAGGTGCTAATGGCAGCGTCAAAATGGGTACAAGTGCACCATTTGGTCTAGGTCCTGTGACTACCGTTAACCGTTTAGGTATGACAACAGGCAATATTGCAGGAAGTACTTCGGTTACTGGTTTAGGAGTGGTTGTAAATGGTCCATTCGGTATTCCTAGTACGACGTTAACTACTAATGGTCTGAACATTATTGGTGGCCCAAGCGTTACTAAAACAGGTATCGACGCTGGTAATAAAAAGATTACTCGGGTTGATGCTGGTACGGCTGGTACCGATGCGGTGAACGTCGATCAATTGGGCGCCGCCATCTCAAGCAACAAAACCAAGTACTACAGCGTCAACTCAACAGGCGGTACCAACGATCTAAACGAAGGTGCCACTGGACAAAACGCCATGGCCATGGGCCGCAACTCAGTCGCTACTGGCAGTCAAGCCATCTCGATTGGTAGCAGTGCAGGCGGTCAAAAAACCACTGCCAGTGGAGAGCAGTCTATCGCCATGGGTGCCAACACAGTGTCTAAAGGCGCATCGTCTATCGCCATTGGTGGTGATGACCTAGACGCGGCCTCTAAAGCCAATCTCACAGGGGCTTCTAGCACAGCCGTCAATGGTGGTAGTGTCAACACTACCTTCAAAGCTTATACCGGTCGTGATCTTGTTGAGACCCCGCCGTATCAAGTGAATACTGCATCAGATGGTACCGCCTCCATAGCTATGGGTGCCAAAGCATTGTCTAAAGGCGCGTTGTCTACCGCCATTGGTATACAATCCTCTTCAGCGGGTGTCGCATCCTCAGCCTTTGGTGTGGGATCTTCAGCGAGTGAAGAGGGTTCAGTGGCCTTAGGTGCAGGATCGGTGGCTAATGTTGCAGGCGGCGTGGTTGGTTATGTTCCAACAGGCATAAGTGCAGCAGATGCAACCGCCATCACAAATACCCAAAGTGGTGCAAGATATGGCGCTGTTTCAGTAGGAAACGGGGACAAAGGTGGCAATCGTCAGATCGTCAATCTAGCAGCCGGTACTAACGACAGTGATGCAGTGAACGTGGCTCAATTAAAAGGCGGCGTCTCAAGTGTCGTTGATTTGGGCCTCAACTTCGATGGCGACACAGGTACAACCGTCAACCGCAAGCTTGGTCAAAAGCTCACGGTGAAAGGAGGTGCAACCACGCCATTATCGGACAACAACATCGGTGTGGTGGCGAGCAGTCCTGATACCTTAACCGTCAAACTGGCCAAAGACTTAACCGGTCTTGATAGTGTGACGACAGGTGGTACTGTTATGAATAATAGTGGTCTAAGAGTTGGTAATAGCTTAGTCAACCAAAATGGGTTTACCTTCCTAAGTACTGGTAGTCCTAACAATACCGTTAGATTGACGAAGGCGGGTCTCCACAATGGCAACAAGCAAATCACAGGGGTTGGTAGTGCAGGTGATCTCACCGATATAAATAACGTAAACAATGCCGTCAATGTCAGCGACTTAAATGACTTTAGTTCTAATCTTGGCAAAGTTGACGTGGCTGCTGGTACCAACGTTAATAATGTCACACCAATGACGGTTGGTAACCTAACCACTTACACCGTCAATGCCGATGGCGCAAAAGTCTCAGTTGGCTCAGCTTTAACCGTCAGCGATACGAAAGACACGACTACTAATCTCACTGACTATAAAGTGGATTTAAGTGCCGACACTAAAAGCAGCTTGGGCAATGCCGACAGTGCCTTACAATCTGTCGTGACTCAGATTGATGGTACTGCTGTCAAAACCATTAACAAAGCAAACAATACTGCCAACTTTGTCACAGGCGATAATATGGTCTTAAGTGATGATTTATCAGGAGGTATTAAAATTGCGACTGCTCAAGATCTGGTGCTAAACAGTGTTAAAACAGGTAATACTACAGTCAATAATAATGGTATGACTATAGCGGCACCAACTTTAGCCCGTACAGTCGTACTTAACAGCAACGGTCTTAACAACGGTGGTAATAAGATTACTAACGTTAAAGCTGGTGAAGCGGATACGGATGTGGTCAACGTTGGACAGTTAAATCTAGCGAATACTACCATTAATAAAGGCTTAGACTTTGGCGGTGACAGTGGAACCGACGTCAACCGTAAACTCGGTGAAAAGCTGATCGTTAAAGGTGGCGACACTATCAATGCGGATCCAACGACGAAAAACATTAGTGTCACTGCTAATGGCGCTGATACGTTGACTGTCAGACTGGCTAAAGATATTAATCTTGGTAATACAGGTAGCGTGACTACTGGTAATACTCAAGTTAATAATGCTGGTATTACTTTATATAATGGTAGTAATGATCAAGTGGTTCTTACTAATAATGGTCTGAACAATGGCAATAACAAAATCACTAACGTTGCTGTTGGAACATTGAACGCGACTAGTAAGGATGCGGTGAACGGTAGTCAGTTATTCGAGACTAACGAAAAAGTTGCCAAAGGCATCAAGTTTGACCTAAATGGTAATACAAAAACCTACGCGTTAGGTGAAGCCATTCAAGTGGCGACTGATGCCAATATTACCACGACCGCTTTTGGTAACGGTGCAAAGTTTGGTCTAGCTGATACTATTAAAGTCGGTGGCACTAGTACAAATGCGGTATCAATAAATGGTACGGCAGGAACTATCAAAGGCTTGTCTAATACGACCTTTGATGCCGATGCCGTTTATGATGGTGGACAAGCCGCGACCCAAGAGCAGTTATCTGGTCTTCAGAGTGGTATAAACACCACCTTCAATAAAGGTATCTCGTTTGCTGGCGATAGTGGTACAGATGTCAACCGTAAGCTTGGTGACAGAGTCATCGTCAAAGGTGGGGTGAGCGATCCTACAAAACTCACGGACAGTAACATCGGTGTGATTGCTGATGGTACCGATACACTATCAGTCAAGTTAGCCAAAGACCTCACTGGACTGAATAGTGCGAGCTTTGGTAATAATGTCATGATTTCATCCACTGGCTTAAGAGCTGGTGATACCTTAGTCAATCAAAATGGTGTGACGTTTACTAGCGAAGAAAGCCCGAGTAAAACAGTCTTGCTAAGCAGTAATGGCCTAAACAACGGCGGTAATAAAATTACCAATGTTGCAAAAGGTGAAGCAAAAACTGACGCTGTCAACGTTCAACAATTAAACGAAGTCAAGAAAAGTGCCGCTGATGCCAATAAAGGTTGGGATTTAAGTGCACAAGGGGATAC
The DNA here is from genome assembly GCF_052378235.1 of Psychrobacter sp. AOP3-A1-26. Taxonomy (NCBI): domain Bacteria; kingdom Pseudomonadati; phylum Pseudomonadota; class Gammaproteobacteria; order Moraxellales; family Moraxellaceae; genus Psychrobacter; species Psychrobacter sp. AOP3-A1-26. The sequence goes on along the minus strand of NZ_JBQSXN010000038.1, from coordinate 3,696 downwards.
AGCCACCACCACTACTGTAAAACCAAGCGCCAAAGTCGACCTAAATAACACAGATGGCAATATTACAGTGTCTAAAACGGCAGACAGTAACGATGTCAGTTTTAATCTAAATAAAGACATTGCCATAGAAAGTGTAAAAACGGGTGTTGTGACGATGAATGGTGACGGTTTAACCATCGCAGGCGGCCCTAAGTTTACCAAAACAAGTATTGATGCTGGTGGTAACAAAGTCACCAATGTTGCTAACGGTATTGTTGCGTTTGAAAGTAAAGACGCAGTGAATGGTGGACAATTACAAGAGGTTATCACTGGTATTCAATCAGATGCCGCTGTACTTGCTTTGGAAATGGGCGCTGGACTTAACTTTAACGCTGATAGTGGTCCTGTTATCAACAAAAAAGCCGGTTCCAATCCACTTAGCCTTAAGGGTGGCAATAACATTACCACTACATCAGAAGGCAGTAGTATTAAGTTCGACTTGAATGGCAACATTAATGTCGATAGCGTGACGACTGGTAACACCACAGTCAGTACTAATGGCATCAGTATCAAGAATGGTCCAAGTATGACCGCCTCTGGTATCTATGCGGGCAACCTTGAAACTGCCCCTAGCATGACTTCAGCAGGTATTAATGCAGCTGGTACTAAGATCACCAATGTTGCTGATGGTATGGCACCTAGAGATGCTGTGAACCTCGCTCAACTAGATGCGGTTGGTAAACGATTGGGTGACAACATGAATCAGCTAGGTTATAAGATTGGCGAAGTTGAAGATGATGCAAACGCAGGTATCTCAGCTGCGATGGCAATGTCTTCACTACCACAAGCTTATATCGCAGGTAAATCGCTGATTGGTGGTGGTATAGGAACGTACAACGGAGAGAGCGCAGTGGCTATCGGTTTCTCTAAACTGTTTGATGACGGTCGTTGGATCATGAAACTAAATGGTACGGCAGATACTCAAGGCAATGTAGGTGCTTCGGTTGGTGCAGGTTTCCATTTTGATTAAAACCGCTGAGTTAAAATAAGCTAAGCATCAACTACGACTGTTAATAATACACAAAAAAGCAAGACATCTAATGTCTTGCTTTTTTATATACAGCTCCTAGAATCGGTACTACAAAAAATGAGATCTAGCAACTGCTAGCAACTGATTGGTACGCCTCATATGTTCAAGCCATTATATATTTAAGTCATTCAGCTTGTTTTTTACCAGAAAGTTGCTAATATGCGGCAATGGGTTTTATTGTGGGTTTCGTGTCAAACACTTCGTTGTGAAGTGGTTTGATATTAATAGGGAAGTTACTAGGGAAAAAAGGTATGACATCAATTAACCATGAAGGTCGCGTACTTCACGAAGGTCTAAGTAAAAAAGTCATGTCTGCTGATCAAGCAGCGGCATTTATCAAACACGATATGAACGTTGGGATGAGTGGTTTTACTGGTGCAGGTTATCCAAAAGCCATACCAGCTGCGCTTGCCAAACACATGGAAGATGCGCATGCTCGCGGTGAGGAGTTTCAGATAGGTTTGCTAACTGGCGCCTCTACTGCGACTGAATGTGATGGCGTATTGGCTGATGCCAAAGGTATTAAATGGCGCACACCATATCAATCAGAGCCTGCACTGCGTAAGCAAATCAACGCTGGCGCCGCGCATTATTTTGATATGCACTTGTCGCATGTGGCTCAGCAAAGCACCATTGGCTTCTATGGCGATATGCATATGGCTGTCGTTGAAGTTGCAGGCATTTTGCCAGATGGTCGCCTCATCCCATCGACCTCTATCGGTACCAGTAATGCATGGTTAGAAAATGCCGACCATATCATTTTAGAGGTGAATGCTCAGCAAAGCCTGATGTTAGAAGGTATGCATGACGTTTATAACGATATTGGTATGCCGCCCAACCGTAAACCTATTCCACTAGTAACTCCGGGTGGCCGTATTGGTGTTCCATACTTGCATTGCGACTTAGATAAAGTTGTGGCGGTTGTCTTAACCGACTCACCAGATCGCAATAGTAAGTTTGCTGATCCAGATGAATGCTCAAACCAAATCGCCAGCCATATCATTAACTTTTTCCATGATGAAGTTAAAAAAGGCCGTCTGCCAGAAAACTTGTTGCCAATTCAGTCTGGTGTGGGTAACGTCGCCAACGCGGTATTGGCCGGTTTGCAGAACAGCCCGTTTGAGAATTTAACAGGCTACACAGAAGTATTGCAGGATGGCATGTTAGACTTAATCATGTCTGGCAAAATGACTATGGCGTCTGCCACTGCACTGTCATTAAGTCCAGATGCATTAGAAATTTTTAATGCCAATCTTGAAGAGCTGCGTGCACGCATCGTTTTACGTCCGCAAGAAATTACTAACCACCCCGAAGTATCACGTCGCTTAGGCGTGCTCGCTATCAATGCTATGATTGAATGTGACCTCTATGGGAACGTCAACTCAACTCACGTCATGGGTACCAACATGATGAATGGCTTGGGCGGTTCAGGTGACTTTGCACGTAATGCTTATACCTCATTCTTTGTATCGCCATCCGTGGCAAAAGATGGTGCCATCTCTTGCATCACGCCAATGGTATCGCACCATGATCATACTGAGCATGATGTGATGGTGATTGTGACTGAGCAAGGTTTGGCTGATTTACGTGGTCTTGCACCGCGTCAACGTGCGCAGGCAATTATCGATAACTGTGCGCATCCTGACTACCGTCCGATGCTACAAGATTATTTTGATCGCGCCTCAGACACTGCTGGCATGCAAACGCCGCATATCCTTAAAGAATCACTATCATGGCATCAACGCTATGTTGAGACTGGCGATATGCGTACCAAAAAAAGCTTAGCTTTGGCGGTTTAAATACTCAATCAAAGGCTTAATGCCAGAATCAGCGACGCCAACACCTTGTGCGACTAAGCGACCTTTTTTATCCAAAACAGAAATTAGGTTAGAGTGATTAATGTCACCATTATCAGCAAATTGATATTTGATATTTAAGGTGTTGGCAAGCATACGCGTACTGGCTTCATCGCTACGAATCAACCGCCAATTATCACCAAGCTCATTGTGCGCGGCAAAGTTTCTCATCACCTCAACGGTATCGCGTTCAGTATCCAATGTTGCTAATAAAAACTCAGTTTGCGCACGAGCTTCTGGTGTCATCTCTTTATACATCTGTTTCATAGATTGCACTAAAATAGGGCAGGTATGCTGGCAGCTGGTATAAGCCATCACCACCACCTGATTTTTACCTTCTAGATTATCAAGCTCAAAAGTATTGCCATTTTGATCTGTCCAATCGCCACCTGCCTGATAGATAGAGTAATCTTGTCCTAGTGCTTCGGCAGGCTCGTGAGAATTCATATCAGCATGGTTCATTTGTTTATGATCCATGTCCTTCATACCGTCATGAGCCGCTGTTGCCTCTTTGGATTCAGAAGTCGCGTCAGCATGGCTGGCTTGTGTAGAAGCTGATTCAGGGTTGCTACAGGCCAATAATCCCATGCATAACCCACCAGCCAAGGTTAGTTTGATAGCATGAGACACATTAGACAATCGGTGAGTCGCCGTATTTTGCACTGTTGTATTTTGAATGGTTTTTATTGTGTTCATTAGACAATCCTTAAAGGCTGTTAAATTCGATTAGGAATAAGATGTAGGGCGCTGTATTAATACTGACTATCTTTA